>JBILCR010000192.1:0-4815 GCA_044353055.1 Flavobacteriales bacterium | reverse complement strand
TGTTATGTGCGATCGTATTGATAAGTGCATACAAGGGCATCCCCGAACCTACTACGACCGCACCAATTTGGGAACATACATTTCAATTGCCGAAATAAAAATTTATCCCATTAAAAATGCCCTTCACAAAGTAACAGGAGCCGCAATATTTGCAATAGACATCACCGAACGCAAACAAACCGAAGAAACCATTAAACGCAATCAGCAGTTACTTTCGTCCATAAACCGAAACATCAAAGAAGGTTTATTTCGAAGCAGCCGCGATCAAGGACTTATTTATGTGAATAAGGCATTTATCGAAATGTTTGAATTTAATGGTGAGGCCGAAGCCCTGGGTTGCGCCGTACCCGAGCTGTTTAGCGATACGGTACAACGCCAACAATTACTGGCCGAAATTGAAGAAAGAGGCTCATTCACCAATAAAGAAGTGAAATTCAGACGTAAAGATGGGAGCGTATTCTGGGGCTTACTTTCGAGCATGCGTAGTACCGAAAAAGACGGTACGGTATTATACGATGGTGCCATTCGCGACATCACCAGAATGAAGGAATTTGAAGAGGAGATTATTCACTCGAAAGAAATTGCCGAAAATGCCACAAGAGCCAAGTCAGACTTTTTGGCCACTATGAGCCATGAAATTCGCACCCCCATGAACGGCGTAATTGGCATGACCAGCCTTTTGTCTGAAACAGCGTTAACCACCGAGCAACGCGATTATGTAGATACTATAAGGTTTTCGGGAGAGCATCTGTTGAATATCATTAACGATATTCTCGACTTTTCGAAAATCGAAGCCGGACATATGGAACTCGAAGCTACCCCCTTCGACCTTAATGCACTTATTGAAGAGGTAATGAATTTGTTCTCGTCGCGGGCTTATGAAAAAAACCTAGAGCTCCTGTATTCAGTAGAGAACAACGAAGTATATCACCTCTGCGGCGATGTTACCCGATTACGACAGGTTTTTGTGAATCTTATTGGCAATGCCATTAAATTTACCGAAAAAGGCGAGGTTCATATCGAAGTAGAAAAGGTATGTGAAAACGGCAACCGCGTACAGCTTACATTTACCGTGAACGATACCGGAATTGGTATTCCCGATGAAAAACTCGACCGTTTGTTTAAACCCTTTTCGCAAATCGATAATACCACTACCCGCAAATACGGAGGCACTGGATTGGGGCTGGCCATCAGCACCCGATTGGTCGAATTGATGGGAGGCACCTTACAAGCCAGTAGCATTATCCAAAAAGGCACAAGGTTTTTCTTTACCCTCGAAATGGAGCGCACCCATATCGAAATTCAACAGTACCGAAACTTGGAAAAACTTCGAGATAAGCGCATTTTGATTTTGGACGACAATCAAACCAACCGTAAGATCTTGGAACAGATGTTTCAAAATTACGGCATGAATGTTACCAGCTTTCCCAATCCGTTGCTTGCTTTAGCGGCATTAAAAGAAGGCGCCCGTTTCGATATGGGAATCATTGATATGCGTATGCCCGATATGGACGGGCTCGAATTTGGTAAAAGGGTTTCGCAACTTGAAACGAACATTCCTCTTTTACTATATTCTTCCATCGGAAGCTCGGTATCACGCACAGAAATAAATCGCTTTTTCAAGGGACATATTAACAAGCCCATTCGACACGATGTATTGCTCAACAGGATGGTAAGCATTCTGGAAGACCATGACATAGAAAAACCAGAAAACACATCGCCCGCTGATACTTCCGCTGACAATCAGAACATCGCGCGCGAATATCCAATGAAAATTCTTTTAGCTGAAGACAACCTCATAAATCAGAAACTGGCCGAAAGGGTATTAGAGATTTTTGGATACCGTGTTGACCTGGCCGAAAATGGACAGCAAGCCTTTGACATGATGGCCAAAAACAGTTACGACCTTATTTTAATGGATGTAATGATGCCTGATGTTGATGGCATTGAAGCAACGCGACGCATCAGAAGTGAATTGAACGAAAAACAACAGCCTGTAATTATTGCCGTAACGGCCAATGCATTAAAGGGCGATAAGGAACTGTGTATTGGCGCTGGAATGAACGACTACATCAGTAAACCTATAAACACACAGGAATTGCGCGATTTATTGGTGATGTATGGTGATGGCATTCGTAAAAAACGCGATTAGGCTACATAATCGGCTAAATATGAATATTTAGAGCAGAGCACTCCGTTCTCGGCAATAGTGGCGCGTGCAATCATACCGCCCGAATCAGAATGCAAAAGGTTGCCTACCACGTGTTTTAGCAATTGTTCACCAAAAGCTTGTGATGCATCAAAGGGCAATTCGCAGGGCAAATTGCTTACCGCCATAATATCAACGGTATGCTTCTGATAAGGCTCTACGATAGTTTCTGATAGAGGATGGTAGCCAAAAACAGGATCCTCGATGGTAGTATCCTTTAAGGTAGCCGGAATTGAACCGTTAATATCACAACTTATATCGGCAATTACCTTAATATTAAAATCGCGGGACTTCATATCCTCCAAACTAAAAAAGCGGGGGATACGATCGTTCCAGAAAATAGCATTGAGCATCAAATCGCAATGGCGGGTGTACGTTCGAAAGGTTGAAACGTAATTTTCGGGATTGCGATAAAAATCTGATTTATCCCATACGGCTCCGTCTTTTTGTGCATAAAAATCTTCAGGCACCAAATGCACATACACCGGGTACGGATAGGTATTTTCAATAAACTCCCGAGGTGTTACCTCGCGGATGTTTAATTTATCGAGCAATTCAAGACAGCCATGCGCAACACGACCATCGCCGGTTAAAGCAATTTTTATAGGAGGTAGCGTAATTGCACTATACTGATCGGTCATTTCCTTGTAATTGCTGCATAAATAAGCAGGCTTCAACGAAAATGCCCCCATTTTTCGGCCCCAAGTCAATAATCCATTATGCGCCCCAACAATGCCTGCAAAACGGCCAAAACCCAATACCCTACTTCCGTTTTCCCAAGTTAAGGTTTCATAATCAACCAGTTTAATATTTCGTTCTAAGACGCACCTCAATAATTTACGGTTATACGGTTGTTTTTTAATGGTGTGCGAAAAAAACAAGTAGGTTTTATCGGAAAGCAATTGATCCACCGGAACTTCTTTAATCCCAAATAAAATGCTGCATTCTGAAAGATCCTCGCTCAGCGTGATGCCCGCATTTTGATAATGACTATCTGAAATGCAGCGGTGTTCTGATGGTTGCACAAAAACATCGATTCCCGGAAAACGCGAGCACAATTCGATGCACTGTTCGGGGGTAAATGCCACACGTTTATCGTGCGGAATTTTACCTTCTCTTATGAGGCCTATTTTCATAAGTATGATGGGTTTTGTTTGCAAAGATGCTTCGAATGATCAGGCTTTCAAAACCGAAATAAAAAAGATTTAGAATTTACCTGAGAACATGACTGTTGGCTTTGGGCGGTGCATCGAACAGTACTTTGGTTGCCGCCCAAGTATTTTTAAACACCTCGGATTGGCGATATGCTTGTAAGGCATCATCGCCTGTCCAGCGGCTTAGGGTGGTGAGCATATACGGATCAGACGCCGACTGTAACAATTCGAGCGAAATACAGCCCTCAAAACCTTGTATTTTGGCACGACTCTCTTCAAAAACAGCAAAAAAAGTTTGCAGATTTTCGGGGGCAAAATGCATCTCTACGGTTCTAATCAGCATAAAATTCAATGCGTATGGTATCGGTCACCCTTAGTCCAATGAGGCGGGCGGCAGAACCTCGTGAAATTGCAATCTCGAGAAAACCGGTATGACCAAAAAGTGCAAGTGGCGACGATTCGGGCACATCAAGGTATGAACTAGAGATGGATTTAACGGCAAATCGGCTTCGGGGCATTTGAATTTCAAAAGGTGCGCCTTGGCCTACCTCGTCAAATACTTCGCGGGTTAGATTGGTAATTAGATTGCCGAAGGTGTCGATGTAAATAATATTGGGGCGAATTAAGCCTTCTGAGATGGGTGGCCGCTGCACCAACATACGCTGCCAGCCATTTCGGGGTCTTCCCAAATCTTCAATTCTGCCAGCCTTTGCCAGATGGGCCGCTGCATAAGTAAATGCATCCAAGAGCGGAAACGAAGGAATCGCCACTGCGTTTTGGGGACGGTTTATTTGCACGACCTTGTCGGGATGATCGCCCGCAATAACCGAAAACATTCCATTGTCGGCACCAACAAAGTAATGGCCCTCGAATTCGGCAGCAATCCATGCCACCCGCTCACTTTCGAGCGAATCCACCGCAACAATATGCACCGTTCCTTTTGGGAAGCGCCGCCAAACATGTCCTAAAATGATGGATGCTCGGAGTATATCAAACTTTTGAAATTCATGTACAATGTCAACAAGGTTAACATCCGGAACAAGTGAATATAAATCACCCTTTGCCGCAGCCAAATAGAAATCAGAAATGCCCAAATCAGTGGTTAGGGTAATTATTGCCATAAAAGGTTAGGGAAGCGTTGCCCAATGGCTTCAAAATTCCTTTATTTGTAGAAGAAATACAACCATTCATCAACATTTTTTTATTGAATTTGACCGAACGAATTATTTTACTCGCGGGCGTTGACCCGGTGCAGCTTTACGGAGTTAACGACAGCAATCTTGAACTTTTTCGAAGTTTCTTTCCCGGCCTAAAGCTTGTGGCACGAGGCCTCGAGCTTAAAGTTACGGGAGAGGCCGATGAAATTGCGCGCTTTGAATCAAAAATAAACCGCCTCATTGCTCACCACCAGCGTTATGGTGGTATGAACGAGCAGTTTATTCGAAAGATGAT
>JBILCR010000191.1:0-4834 GCA_044353055.1 Flavobacteriales bacterium | reverse complement strand
GGAATTGAGAATGTGCTGAAACTTTCGAAAAACACCGGTGTAAAGCGCGTTTATTTTTCTTCCTCATCCGAAGTTTATGGCGAACCGGTAGAGTTTCCTCAAAACGAACATACCACACCACTAAACTCACGCCTGCCCTACGCCATCGTAAAAAATGTGGGCGAAGCCTACCTACGTTCTTACCAGAAAGAATACGGTTTGGAATACACCATTTTTAGATTTTTTAATACCTATGGTCCGAAACAGAGCCGCGACTTTGTGATTTCAAAGTTTTTACGGTTCGCTATGCGAAATGAACCTATTTCAATTTACGGTGACGGATCACAAACCCGCACATTCTGTTTCATTGATGATAATATCGAAGCATGCACCAACGCCTTTTACACCAACAGCTTTGTTAATGATGTTGTAAATGTGGGCGGCACCATCGAAATTCCCATTCGTGAGGTGGCTCAGAAAATCATTCAACTCACGGGTTCGTCATCAGAAATACGCTTTGTTGCACCGCTTGAAGAAGGCGATATGACGCGTCGTAAGCCCGATACTACCAAAATGATGCAGCTTATTAACCGGCCTTTAGTAGATTTCGAAACCGGCCTGAAGCATATTTTAGACAACAAGCGCTTTATTCTTTAATGGAAGACATCCGCAGCCTTCAGGAAGAAATTGGTGCCGCCATTGATGAGCTGCAATTCCCTGAAAACCCATCCGAATTGTATGACCCCATCCGTTACACGCTTCAATTAGGAGGCAAAAGGATGAGACCAGTACTTTGCGTTTTGGGCTCTCTGGTTTGTGGAGGAAAAATCGCTGATGCTCTTAAACCGGCGTTGGGAATCGAGTTATTCCACAATTTTACCCTGCTGCACGACGATATTATGGATAACGCTCCATTACGTCGAAACAAACCTACTGTTTTTTCGAAATGGAATACCAATGTTGCCATTTTATCGGGAGATGTAATGTTTGCCGAGGCGTTTCGATTGATAAGCGAGGCGCCGCCCATGGTGTTAAAGCGGGTAATCGATAGTTTTATTAAAGCCAGCGTAGAGGTATGCGAAGGGCAACAGGTGGACATGGATTTTGAATCGCGCGACGATGTTTCTATCGAAGCCTATTTAGACATGATTCGGATGAAAACAGCGGTTTTGCTAGGAGCATCACTCGAAATAGGGGCCTTATGCGGCGGTGCCGATCCCCAAATGGCCTCAAGGCTTTATGCTTTTGGAACACATCTCGGCATTGCGTTTCAGCTCCACGACGATTTGCTCGACGTTTATGGCAACCCTGAAAAATTTGGAAAAAGAGTAGGCGGCGATATTGTATCCAACAAAAAGACATACCTGAAATTAAAGGCCATGGAGAAGGCCGATGATAAGGCACAAAAAGAACTTAGATTCTGGTATTCGTCACATCAGCATGATGAAGCAGAAAAAGTTACAGCAGTAAGAGCAGTGTTCGACTCCCTTAACATTCGCCAGGAAACCGAATCACTTATGGACCAATACTTTATAAGTGCTTCTGGTTTTTTAGATCAAGGGGCGTTTCGCGACGATTACAAGCGCCAGCTGCTTCAATTGGCCGGTGCATTAATGCAGCGCGAATCATAATTAAACGCGGCTATGCCCATACTTTTGTACCCTCAGTGCAATTGGCACAAATATCAATTTGGCGTCGATGGGTTAACACCTGTTGCCTAAAACTGCGATAAGCGTCGCTCTTCCAAAGCGATGTTATTGTTTCCTTATTCATACTGCCCAAAGTATGACGCGCATCCTTGTCAAAACAACAGGGCACCACCGAACCGTTCCAGGTAATAACGCAGCCTTGCCACATACGCCAACATCCGTTGCTGAGTTTGTTCTTCAGGTGCCATCGGCCGTCGGCCTCTTTACGGTAGCGCGAATACCCTTCCTGCTCTGGTATAAGCGGATGTCCGTTTTCGAAATCGTTGATTTGCGCTGTTTTAAAACGTACCTCATCTACACCGAGTTCTTGTGCTCTGGCGAGAATGGCTTCGGTCTCGTGCTCATTAGGTTTTACCACCAAAAATTGAAAAATAATTTGCGGTGTAACGCTCCCTAGATTTTTCTTTGCTGCAACTATCGCTCGAGTTCCGTCAATTACTTTTTCCAGATGGCCGCCAACACGGTATTGCTCATACGTTTCTTGAGTGTTACCATCAATGGAGATAATGAGTCGGTGTAAGCCTGATTTTACGGTTTGTTCTGCTCTTTGCTTACTAAGATAATGGGCATTTGTTGAAACCGCTGTATAAATTTTACGCTGCACAGCATACGCAATCATTGTCTCAAGATTCGTGTTTAAATAAGGCTCACCTTGAAAATAGAAGTTAATAGAAGCCAAAGTGGGGTAAAGTTCATTTACTATGCGCTCGAGCAGTTCGGGCTGCAACATGCCCGTAGGTCTCGAAAAAGAGCGCAAACCGCTCGGGCACTCTGGGCAGCGCAAATTACAACTGGTTGTAGGTTCTACAGATATATGCAGGGGCATGCCCCAGTGCCATTCTTTTTGTACCGATTTAGAAAACCAAAAGCTTAAATGTAATTTAAAGGCGTTTAATACCTTTTTAAAGGTCAACAAACTAAAAATTATAGCGGCATCCTTAAACATCAATGCATAAAAATCTGTTTTATTTTTGTTACTTCGGTGCAAACAAGAAAAAAAACTTAAAACAGACGATATGAAAAAACTAATACTTTTCTCCACAGCGCTTTTTGCGGTTGCTATAGCTTCTGTACTTCAGAGTCCTGATGCGCATTCGCGCTCAGCAGGTGCACCTGCTCAAACAGCAGGAGCCCCAGCTGATGTAAGCGGACAAACCTGTGCTAAATCGGGATGCCATAGCACCAATGCGGCCACAGATCGCGATGGAATGTTAAGTTCTAATGTTCCGTCAACCGGTTATATACCAGGCGAAACATACACCATTACAGTATCTGTTGAGCAAGCCGGAATTTCAAAATTTGGATTTCAAGCTACCGCTCAGGACGAAGCCGGCAACTTGCAGGGAAGCTATATTTTTACCAACCCCAGCGAAACGCAATATCCAACCATTGGAAACGCCTCCATTCTTACGAAGTATATTACCCATACCGCTGCAGGAAATACTACAGCTACTCCCGGTAGCAAATCATGGTCGTTTGATTGGATAGCTCCAGCTGCAGGTACAGGTGATGTAAATTTTTACTGTGCGGTAAACTGTGCCAATAATAATGGGAATAGTGGCGGAGATCAAATTTTAAAGGATGTTTTAACTTTGCAAGAAAGCATCAGTACTTCATTGAACCTCAATGATGCAAACGATTTAAACCATGTATTTCCCAACCCTAGTTCGGGTCAATTGGTGCAAATTGTAGTTCCTCAAAATGCATCTGTGGCCATTTATGACGCTACCGGTAAAACGGTTATGCAATCCTCTGTGACTAAAGGCCAGAATACCATTGATATTTCAGCCCTAGAATCGGGAGTTTATTTTATGAGTTTTGAGCAAAACGGCAAACGCCAGATTAAACGATTCTTGCGCCAATAAGCATTTTCAAACCTCATAGAATTTCTAAACCTCATGTAAATAATGATATGAGGGATATCCTAGCGTGATATTGATCTAGGATAGCAATGATTCATTGGTGTTTTATGAATAGTCAGATGCTGGTACTTGCGTATTTTGAATCCCTATATGGCCACTCGATTTGTCGAGGATTAAGTACAATTTAATCCATATCCTATTGGGTAAGCCTCCTTTTGGGGTAGGTGCTATCACGAAGAACTGGATGCTCTATTCTTTGAACGCACCTCATCTGTGGATATAATATTGGCATCATAATATTATAATCAGGGTACAACTTGAAAATGGATTCTTTCAAACAGGCTTGGTTATTATAATTTCTTGGCACTATCTCATTCGTATTCCTCTACATGTAAAACCAGGATTTTATACATGTTAACCTCAGGTTTATAAAATAAAAAAGGGGGAAATAAATTCCCCCCTTTTTATTTTTTGTCAAGACGACTTTTTGTCTAAACGAAAACGTTTTATTTCATAATTATTTGCGAAGCAATACTCTGCGTGTTTGAACGTTTTCGCCGTCAAAAATATTCACAAAGTAAACACCGTCATTTAAATCATTTAAACTAATTACGGTAGTAGGTTGCTCTTTGCTGAATTGTAAATCCATGCTTTCAACCAATTGTCCAAGATGGTTGAATACCTGAACGGTCTGCTGGATATCTCCGGTAGGAATAAGACGAATGTTTAGCGTTCCGGTTGTAGGGTTAGGATAAACGCTAATTAGTTCTTCCGTTTCTACATCCATTGATTCCGATTCGCCCGATTCACGAACAAATGAACTTGAGCTAATTTCTGCTCTTAGGGTATAGCATGATGAGGCGTTAAATGCTCCATTGTATCCAAATACATAAGCAGTATAGGTTGCGGCGCTTTGTGTATTATTGTAAATGGTTGTTTCCGATGCGGTACCCGCATTGGCAGAAGTACGAACCAATGAACTACCGCGGAATAATTGTAAATCGTAATCAGCAGGCAAGTTCGTTAATGTAACTTTCACGTTACGCGCTGTTGTGGTATTGTTGAACTTGAAATAATCTTTATCTGTTGAAGTAGCAATACGCGCTGTAATGTTTGTTGCAAGAGGAATGGTTTTGGCTGCAGTACGGCTTTCGTTAGGTTCGTAATTATCTGTACAGGTTGAAGTAGCCAAAGTGGTAAATGAAGCGGTAGTTGAAACGGCACTATTCCCATTAGAGCAAACCGTAGTTACACGAAAATTATATGTAGTACTTGCCGTTAATC
>JBILCR010000190.1:0-4877 GCA_044353055.1 Flavobacteriales bacterium | reverse complement strand
GTTAATGCCGGTTACCGGCTTCGGACAGATAAGTAAGCCAAAAGCCATGCTAAGCTACCACCGCTTTCAGAGCTTAGGTAAAACGCCCTATCTCGAAACTACGCTCACCGTTAAAGGCAACAGCGTAAAATATGCTGCAAATGCATCGGGAAAATTTCAGGCCTCCATTGAGGTTTTCATCGCAGTGTATAAAAACGACCGAATCCACTTTGCCGACCGATTTAACTTATTGAGCCCCGAAACAGACGACTCAGTGGGTACAAAATTTAATTTTCTGAATCAGCTTCGCATACCCATTACAAACGGTGCATACACCCTTGAACTGAGTATAAACGATAACCATAGAACCGTTGAAAAAGTAAGTGCACGCGATTCCTTAAGCATTAATTTTCCACCCGATTCGGTGAACTTTTCTGACATACAATTGATTGAAAGAGCCGAAAAGTCTGATAAGAATGACATGTTTCACAAAGGAGGTTATTTACTTATGCCTTACCTGGCCGACTATTATCCGGCAGAAACAGAAAAAATGACCTTTTATACAGAGGTTTACAAAACATTAGACATACTTGGAGAAGGGAAAAAATATATTATACAGTATTTTGTTGAGGAGGCTGAAAGCGGGAAAAAACTCGAGAATTTCGGCGGGTTTAAAAAGATGGGATCGGCGGGTGTAAATGCCGTATTGTCGGAATTGGATATCAGCGAACTCAGCACAGGACAGTATCGTTTGGTGCTTGAAGCACGCGATGCCGAGAATGTACTTCTAGCAAAAAAATCGGTAGCCTTTGCTCGTTACAATCCTTTTACAAAGATCGAACCCGATAAAATAGTATCTATTATTACGGAAGGCAGCTTTGCGGAGCAATATGCTAATGCAGACAGCCTTGCCGAACACATGCGCTGCATCTCGCCCATTGCATCGCCGCGTGAAAACAGTTTTGCAGAGCGCCTTATTGAAGAAAAAAATCTCCAAAATATGAAGCAGTTCTTTCTGGCATTTTGGAAAAACCGCAATCCCGAAAATCCTTCAAAGGAATGGGAAAAATATTATCTCGAGGTGCGAAAAGTTCAATTGGCATTTGGCACATCCATTCGTAAAGGGTATATGACCGACCGAGGACGGGTGTATTTGCAATATGGACCGCCCGATAACCGTACGCAAAGTCTTCGTGAGCCATCGGCCTATCCCTATGAAATATGGCAGTATTATAAGATCAACAATCAGAGTAACCGACGCTTTGTATTCTACAACCCTGATTTAGTTACCAACGATTTTGCGCTCATCCACTCAGATGCATTGGGCGAGATCATAAACGATCAGTGGATGTTTCTTGTGATGAAACGCGACACACAGACCAACGATATTGATGCCATGGATGCTGATTCTCATTACGGAAGTCAGCTACGGCAAAACTTTATGACACCGCGCTAAGATCAACTCTTAAAAAATGAAGCGTACGGCAGTAATCATATTAAATTGGAATGGAGTGCACCTTCTTAGGCAGTTTTTACCAACCGTAATCAAATACTCACCTCAAGCAGAAATTATTGTGGCCGACAATGCATCGAGCGACGATTCGGTGTCGATGCTAAAGCATGAATTTCCTGAAGTACGTATCATTCAAAACAGTGAAAATAAAGGCTTCACCGGAGGATATAATGAAGCACTCAAGCATGTTGATGCTGAATTTTATTGCCTGCTCAATTCAGACATTGAAGTTACCCGTGGTTGGATTGCACCAATGGAGGAGCTATTTGACCGTGATTCTGAAATTGCGGCTATACAGCCCAAAATTAGGGCGTTTAAGCAACGCAGTCAATTTGAATATGCCGGAGCCGGTGGTGGGTTTATAGATCGACTGGGATTTCCGTTTTGCAGGGGCCGCATATTTGAGACACTTGAAGAAGATACCGGGCAATATGACGATCGAACGGAAGTGTTTTGGGCCTCAGGGGCTTGTATGTTTGTGCGCGCAGAGGTATTTAAAGCATGTAATGGATTTGATGAATCGTTTTTTGCCCATATGGAAGAGATTGACCTATGCTGGAGAATGAAAAACCGAGGGTATAAAGTATTTTACGAACCTGCGTCGGTGGTATTTCATATAGGCGGCGGCACATTAGATAAAAGTAATTGGCGGAAAACGTATCTCAATTTTAGGAATAATCTGGAGCTCATTTACAAAAACATTGAAGGTAAGTATTTACTGCGCTCTTTATTTTTCAGAATGCTGCTTGATGGAGTGGCTGCCTTTAAGTTTTTATTTACAAACGGCATAGCACATTTTTACGCCATAATACGAGCGCATCTTCACTTTTACCGATATCTGCCACAGATAAAAAAGAAAAGGGCCAGGCTAAAACTTGAGGAGAAAAACCGTAACAGCGCTGGTGTATACATGGGTTCGGTAGTGGCCGATTATTTTATTCGCAAAAAACGTAAATACAACGAGTTAATTTAAATTTAATACGCCTTAGGCATACGATGTGAAGTTAATTTCATCGTTTGAGATGGTATTTATGTTACGGGCAAGTCAGATCCATCACGACACGAACTTCTCTATTAAGCTATTCGTTTGACATTGTTAGTAAAACCGTACACATCTTTACCCCAAAATAACTTTATTTGCGAACTATGAAGATGAGGGGTTTGGGCTTTGTTCTTATGGGTGTGGTAGCCATTATTGATGCTACTCAAGCCCAAATGGATACCCTTCGGCTTATGACCTACAATGTGCTGCGGTTTCCTGCCGGCAACCAAATTAAAGCGCCTCTTCTCCGCCCCATTATCAATTATTTGCAACCCGATATTGTAGGCTTAAACGAACTCACCGCTCAGGATGCCCTTGATTCCCTCTCCAGATATGTATTTCCAGCCGATAGCTTTGAGCATGCCCAATGGGTTGAAGAAAGTGAGCTTATGGGATGTGTTTTTTATCGGAAAGACAAAGTAAAACTTGCAAAACAATTTTCGCTCGCAACCACGCCGCGCCGCACCAATATTTACACGTTTTTTTGTATCAATCAAGATTTTACTGTGCATCCCGACACGGTTTGGCTCACGTGTATGCTGGTACATTTTAAATCCAGCCAGGGCACTTCTAACGAAGATTTGCGCGCGCAACAGGCAGCCGACATCCGCATTTATGCCAATAATAGGCCGTTATCCAACAATTACATGCTCATGGGCGACCTCAATCTATACGGTGCCGACGAGCCTGCCTGGACAAATTTAAAAGCTGAAGGTAATGCCCAATTTTATGACCCTATAAATCGCGAAGGTAGTTGGTCAAACAATATTCTTTACAGCGATGTCCACACACAAAGCCCTAGAACAACCTCGTTCGATCTGGGAGTAACGGGCGGCATGGACGATCGTTTCGATTTTATTCTGTGCACCGATGCCGTGCTAAACGGAACGTATGGTATGCGAATTCTTCCCGAAACATACCGTGCTGTGGGAAATGACGGCAACCATTTTAATCAATCTATACTAGCACAACCCGAAAACCAGAGTGTACCCGATTCGGTGCTAACGGCTCTGCATAATTTTTCAGACCATTTGCCGGTATGTGTGGATGTTGTTTTTGATCCGGATGCCATACAAGGATTTACATACCTTAATTCTATGGAAAATTGCTTGAATACCTTAACTCAGTTTTTCCAAAACCCTCAAGGGTATTCAAATATTCGTTTTTATACCATTGATGGTCGAAAACTACAGATTTCTGAGCTAAACAAACTACCTCAAGGCACGATGCTCTTTGCTATTGGCTACAATGAAGAAGAAACGGCAATTATTTGCAGCAGTAAACATTTTATAAAGTAATAATTACTACTTTATCCAGGCTTTAAATTGCTGAATGAGCATAGAAGTGGATGCGTCGTGTTGACTTTCGGCATCGGGATGTTCCCATTCGCGAAGGATCGAATGGGCCAATTGTTTTCCAAGCTCTACACCCCACTGATCGTAGGAAAAGATGTTCCATAAAATGCCTTGAACAAATATTTTATGTTCATACGCAGCAATTAGTGCCCCTAGATTAAAAGGCGATTGTTTTTTAAACAACCAGCTTGTACTGGGTTTGTTGCCTTCAAAGATTCTGAATGGTGCATGAAATGTAATTTCATCCTCAGTAAACCCTTTTTGCCGAAGCTCGCTTTCAACCTCATGACGATTTTTCCCATTCATAAGTGCTTCTGTCTGTGCAAAAAAGTTAGACATGAGTAATTCATGATGGTTCCCCACAGGATTAAGAGACTGTGCATATCCAATAAAGTCAGACGAAATGAAATCGGTACCCTGATGCAACAGTTGATAAAAGGCGTGTTGGCCGTTGGTACCGGGCTCGCCCCAAATAACGGGACACGTGCGATAATTCACTTTTTGCCCATTGCGATCAACTTGCTTACCGTTGCTTTCCATTTCGCCCTGCTGCAGAAAGGCGGCAAAGCGGTGCATATACTGATCGTAGGGTAATACCGCATGAGCCTGAGCATTAAAAAACGAAGTGTACCAATAGCCAATTAAGCCCATCAATACGGGAATATTCTTTTCAAAAGGCTCTGTACTAAAGTGGCGGTCCATTTGATAAGCGCCATCAAGCAGCTCGTCGAAACGGTTATATCCCAAATACAAAGCGATGGATAACCCAATACTGCTCCAAAGCGAGAAGCGCCCCCCTACCCAGTCCCAAAACACGAACATGTTCTCGGGCGCGATACCAAATTCCTGCACTTTTTGAGCATTGGTAGATACTGCTACAAAATGGCTCGAAACCGCTTTTGCATCCTTACTATGTTCGATTAACCAAGTACGCGCCGTTTGTGCGTTTGCCATGGTTTCTTGCGTGGTAAACGTTTTGGAAGCTATA
>JBILCR010000188.1:0-4880 GCA_044353055.1 Flavobacteriales bacterium | reverse complement strand
TCACTTTTGCTTAACATTAATTTAACATTGGCGTCGAAAGGAGCTAAAACTCTTATTTATAGAATATTAAAAATTAAGGACAGGGTGTTATTTTCGTCCGAATTATCTGCTCACACCGTATTGTTTTCTATTTTTGCGATTAAATAGCAACGAATTCAAAGAAATTTCGTGTTTAGCAAGCAGCATTTTTAATATGGGAGAGCACAATTCAGCTCATGCACATATCCCGAAGTTTGGTCTGGCGGGACTTCTAGTTACCTTGGGAATTATATATGGCGATATCGGCACCTCGCCTCTTTATGTAATGAAGGCGATTGTAGGCGACCGCATCATTTCCGAAGAGCTTATCTTGGGAGGCATGTCGTGTATTTTTTGGACGTTAACATTGCAAACAACCGTTAAGTACATTATCCTAACTTTACGAGCAGATAACAAAGGCGAAGGTGGAATTTTTGCATTGTATGCACTGGTTAAGCGAACTAAAGTGAGATGGTTGCTTTTTCCGGCAATAATTGGTGGCGCCGCGCTATTGGGCGATGGCATTATTACTCCAGCTATTTCTGTTTCCTCTGCTATTGAAGGTCTTCGGGCGAATTATCCGCACATTGAAACTATTCCAATTATTCTTGGCATCCTGTTTTTGCTTTTTGCGATTCAACAATTTGGCACTAAATCGATTGGTAAGTTTTTTGGTCCGGTGATGTTTATGTGGTTTTCAATGCTTTTGGTGTTGGGCTTTAGTCAAATAATTCAAAATCCGGCGGTTTTGAAAGCCATTAATCCAACTTACGCAATAAAATTGCTTACACTCTATCCGGGTGGATTTTGGATTTTAGGTGCCGTTTTCCTTTGCACCACCGGAGCAGAAGCATTGTATTCCGATTTGGGACACTGTGGCAAAAAGAATATTCAGATTTCTTGGATTTTTGTTAAGTTTTCATTGATCATTAATTATCTAGGACAATCAGCATGGTTGATTTCAAAAAACGGAACCTTTCTGAATGGAGAAAACCCTTTTTACAGCATAATGCCCGATTGGTTCTTTATTCCTGGATTTATCATTGCCACAATTGCCACAATTGTAGCATCACAGGCATTAATTTCTGGTTCTTTTACGCTTATTAATGAGGCAATTCGCCTCAATCTTTGGCCCAAGGTTAGAATTTCCTATCCAACCGTGATGAAAGGCCAGCTTTACATTCCTTCAATTAACTGGCTTCTTTTTATTGGGTGTGCGTTAATTGTTTTGTATTTCAAGGAATCGAGTGCAATGGAAGCTGCATATGGTATGACCATTATTATTGGCATGCTTATGACATCAACATTAATGGTGTATTACATGGGCATGAAACGATTTAGTCCTTGGATTATTAATTCGTTTATTGTAGTTTATTTGACCGTAGAACTTGCATTCTTAATTTCCAACATTGAAAAAATACCGGAAGGGGGTTTTATCTCATTAATCATTGCAACAATACTTGCAATGATAATGTGGATTTGGTACGATGCTCGTAAAATCAGGAATTCATACGTTGAATTTGTGAATCTCAATGAATATCTTGATTTACTTTGCGAATTAAAGCAAGACCTTTCGGTACCTAAATATGCCACCCATTTGGTGTTTCTTACCAGTGCTAATTACGACGAACAAGTAGAATCAAAAATTATTTATTCCATCCTTCAGAAACAACCTAAGCGCGCTGATATTTATTGGTTTCTTCACGTAGATGTTGTAGATGAACCTTACCGCATGGATTATAAAGTAAACGAAATCGTAAACGACGCCGTTATCCGTGTCGATTTTCACCTGGGTTTCCGCGTAGCGCCTCGAATCAACCTTATGTTCCGCAAGGTTGTGCAGGATTTGGTTAAAGACCATGAGGTAGATATTGTTTCGCGCTATGAGTCGCTGAATAAAAATCAGGTAATTGGCGATTTCCGCTTTATTGTACTCGAAAAATTTCTTTCCAACGAAAACGATTTGCCCTTCTACGAAAAGATTGTTCTTGACATCTATTTCCTATTGAAGAATTTCAGTTTATCAGAAGAAAAAGCATTTGGTCTCGATACCAGTTCGGTACATGTAGAGAAGGTGCCATTGATTATTGCACCCACACGCGACATAAATTTGAAGCGGATTAAATAACGATTACAACCGAACTACTATTCGGCGTAAATAGATTCAATGTCCTTACTGAATTTTTCAAGAATCACCCTGCGCTTTAATGATAGCTTTGGAGTCATTTCTCCACCGGCCACTGACCATTCGTGAGGGAGTAAAATAAATTTCTTGATGCCTTCATAGCTTCCAAAACTTTGATTCATGCGATCAACCTCAGCTTGAATAAGCTCACGCACACGTGCATGTTCAACAAGCTTTATTGGATCTTTTTCCTCAATATTTTCAGCCTGCAATTTTTGGACTAACACAGCAAATGCAGGTACAATAAGTGCTGCAGGGTGCTTGCGATTCTCGCCTATCACCATAATCTGTTCAATAAGCGTTGACTCTTTAAACTTATTTTCCATGGGTTGGGGCGCAATGTACTTCCCCCCTGATGTTTTGAACATCTCCTTCTTTCGGTCGGTTATGTACAACAATCCATTTTCAAATTTTCCGATGTCGCCGGTATGAAACCAGCCATCTTTGATGACTTCATTCGTAGCATCTTGCCGTTTATAATAGCCTTTCATAACGTTGGGCCCTTTACAAAGAATTTCGCCATCCTCTGCAATTTTCACCTCTACATCACGAATGGTAACCCCCACGGAACCAAATCCCCGTTTACCCTTTTCCATGCGATTTACGGTAATTACCGGCGAAGTTTCTGTAAGTCCGTATCCTTCCAGCACATTGATTTGCGCAGCAGTAAACACACGGGCAAGTCGTGCTTGCAGCGCTGCTGCTCCAGAAACTATCACGCCCACATTACCCCCTAAGGCTTCGCGCCATTTGCTAAAAATTAACTTATTAGCCAACTTGAGTTGCTGCTCATACCACCATCCATTCTTACCGTCAAGCTCATAACGATGACCTAAATCAAGCGCCCAAAAAAACAGTTTACGTTTAATGCCCGAAAGATCCTCGCCCTTAGCAACAATCTTATCGTAAACCTTTTCTAGTAACCTTGGCACCGTTGAAAATGCAAAGGGTTTTACCTCTTTAAGGTTTTCCCCTATGGTATCTAAGTTCTCTGCATAATATATACCTGCTCCCACATAAAGGTATAGATATGTCAACATACGCTCAAAAATATGGCTGAGCGGCAAAAAGCTCAATACTTTATGGGTGTTGTTTACTGGGCAAACTTCCTGCGCTCCGGTAACATTGGATATGAGGTTACTGTGTGTAAGCATCACACCCTTGGGGGTCCCAGTGGTTCCTGAAGTATAGATTAAAGTAAGCAAATCATCTCCTTTAACCTCAGATTTCAATTGATCCAATGATTCCTTTAGTGGCTGGCTTTTGCCGGCCTCCATTAACGCATTTAATGAGCCACAAGAATCCAAAAAATCGAAAGAATAGATGGCCTGAACAGAGGCCACACGGGCGGCAATGGGATTAATTTTATCAAAAAGTTCGCGATCGGCAACAAAAATCACTTTTACAGTGGCATCGTTCAAGATAAACTCTGTATCGGCATCGCTCATGGTAGGATAAATAGGCACACTCACGGCACCTAACTGTGCTATTCCAAAATCGGCCAACACCCATTCAGGTCGGTTAGCGGAGATAATCGCTACTTTGTCATCCCTGTTAATTCCAAGATTCAAGAGTCCAAGGCTTATTGCATTTGCAGAAGCTATAACTTCATCAATAGCCATTGGTACATATTGGCCCTTAATTTTAGCATTTAATACATCGGCTCTGTTGTACTTATTTTTTATATACGGCAGAATATCAATGATTCGACTGAGCTCCATAAACCTAGTTTTTGCTATCTAAAATTAGAAAAATTCTTTACCTGAAAGGGTGCGTACTAAACTATTTCAACGATTGATCGTCCATTGCCCAATATTCATACTCGCGTATGGCCTTGCCCCCTTTTACTTTAAAAATCCGGGGCACTTTTCCTTCGGTTATTGAGGCAAACAAAGAGTCGTTTAACACTATACAAGGCACATTATCACTTTGTGTGCGTTTAGTAAAGCGCTCCAATTGATTAGGATAACCGGTTAGGACCAACAGACAATTGGCATCGGGGTTTCTCTTTCGGAGTATGTGTAGCTTGTTTGCCGCTCTGGTGCAGAAGGGACAGGTTAAACTGGCGAAACATACCAAGGGCTCTCCCTTTCCAAGTTTATCAGAATCAATTAAGCGGCTGTATATATTGTTTTTTGAAAGGATACGATCCATAGGAACATTAATGGCTACCTCTTTCTCCCCCACTTCGCCATAAATGGCCCAGGATGGAGGATAATTGAGTACGAATGGCATTGCAATGCATAGCAAAGCTAAAAGACTCCCCCAAACTTTAGCTCCTCTTAGTGCTTTGTTTTGACGCGTAAAAAGAAGTGCGATCAGAGAAAGAAATAGCCAAACTAAAGACTGCAGGGGAGAAATTCGAAACTTTTCGAAAAAACAAAAATAACAGCGATCCACGTTGAAATTTATGGTGGAATAAAGAGATATAACACCTATAAATAAAGCAATTAAGGCATACAGTCTAAATAATTTAATACTGTATTTTGGGAAGGCAAATGAAAGCGCAATGCATGCGGGCAATAATCCCAATAATAACCTAGTTATATAAGGTGCCAAAGTCCAAGATGCTAGACCAAGATCGGTGAGCAGATAATCGAAAAAATCAATATTTCGAATGCCGAAATATATCCCCATTAGGGGTATAATTATCAGCGTAAGATTGCGTATGGGGTAG
>JBILCR010000005.1:0-16265 GCA_044353055.1 Flavobacteriales bacterium | reverse complement strand
GGGCCTCATAAGCCCCAATAAACAGGGCGGGCTATTTGGCGATACTGACTTGTAATTTATAAAGATGACACAGGCCGAATTAGTTGCTCGAGAACGCTCTCATCTGATTAAGCAACACGCTACAGAATTTGGCTTCTTGTATTGCGGCATATCCCAAGCTGGTCCTCTCGACGATGAAGCCCGAAAACTAGAACAATGGTTAAACCATGGAATGCATGGAAGAATGCTTTACATGGAGAATCATTTTGATAAACGCATCAATCCAACCTTACTGGTTGAAGGCGCTAAATCAGTAATTACGCTTCTATTCAACTATTTCACCCCTGAGAAACAGGCAGACTCAGAGGCCCCTAAAATATCGCGTTATGCTTACGGCGAAGATTATCATAAGGTAATTAAAAATAAACTGTTTGCATTAATGAGCCGTGTTGAAGAACAGATAGGTTCCATTTCCGGTCGCGCCTTTGTTGATTCGGCACCGGTAATGGATAAAGCATGGGCGGTTCGCTCGGGTGCGGGATGGATGGGCAAGAATACTAATGTAATTCGCCCTCAAACGGGATCATGGTTTTTTATTGCCGAATTAATAATCGATTTGGAACTAGAACCTGATGGGCCCATTAAAGATTATTGCGGATCGTGCACACGTTGTATCGATGCATGTCCCACAAATGCATTAACGCCATACCAGATAGATGCTACGAAGTGTATTTCATATCTTACCATTGAATTACGCAATGCTATACCTGATTCGTTTAAAGGAAAAATAGATAACTGGATGTTTGGTTGCGACATATGTCAGGAAGTTTGCCCTTGGAATCGATTTGCGAAAAAGCATAATGAGGCCTTATTTGACCCGCATCCTGATTTGCTAAATCTTACGAAGGATGATTGGGAAGATTTAAGTATTGATGTTTTTACAAAAGTGCTGGGGAAATCAGCCGTAGAGCGTGTGGGCTACGAAGGCTTGAAAAGAAACGTTAGTTTTTTAAAGTAACGTTTGATGATATAATCAGCCGTTGCACAATATTAATTGCCCAGTGGCTTATCGTTATTTAAATTGAAATTATGATTTGCATTAAAATGGAATGTAATCTTATCCAGCATGTATGAAAACCAAAGAAACAAACATGGAATAAATACATAAAACATGCGGATATAAGAACTTACCAAAATTGAAACGCCTGAATAAATAAGAAACAAAACCAAGCCCAGCTGAATGTGAGCGGGCAAAATGTTAAATCGGCGAAAACTAGGAATAAGAAGTAGCAGAATCAACCCTAAAATGGGTCCATTGATAAATACATTGATCAACGTTGACGGTTGTTGCGGATAATATGAAAAGGGATAATTAAAAAAATAACGCCCTACGTTACACCAAACATTTTGAAGATATTTTTTCGGATGCTTCTTAATGTTATCTAATGCAATTCGTTTAAACTCATTGTCTCGTTCAACACGAGTGAAATTTTGTCTGATTCTATTGATTTCTGCTCCATGGCTTGCAATGTATCCTTCCTTTGCCCCTTTAACTCCTAATGCTGATTCAAAGGACAGATCCATCCATTCTCCATACTCGTGAGGTGTGGGATTCGACATCCAGTAAATGGTTGTACCTCCTGATGCTCCCCAATAAAGGAATTTACCCGTTAATGCATACGTGTAGCCTAACCAAGGTGTGCAAAAAACAAAGCCAATAATAAAGGAATTGCGTATAAACCTGAATTGCTCTCCTCGCTTAAAATAATAATAGAACCCTGAAAATAATATAATTAGAAGGATGATATAGCCGAAAACAAATTTAACCATGCATAAAAAACCAATAGTAAGTCCGGCCTTTATCCAGTTTTGAATGGAATTTTTAAAATTAGCTAATTGATACATCAATAAGGTCAAAAGGAAAATAGTAAGTATTTCAGTCAATAAGTAAGGTAAGCTTTTCCAAATCAAAATATAAAAAGCAAAAAAACCTGAGAAAACCAACGCGGCCTTGCGAGAACTGCCGTTTAAAGCAGTGCGGTAAAAAAGTATGATTGCACCTGATAGCAAAAATGCGTTTAGAAGTCTAACCGGGGTAATGATATCACTAAATAAAAGCATGAAAAAAGCAAGAACTGTCGGATATCCCGGACCATTCCATAGCCACATTTCATTGTCTTCAGGTGTCCATTTACCATTTAGAATAGCCTTAGCATGAGCGATATACCTATTTTCGTCGCCAATTAAAATACTACTTTGTGTTTTAATTAAAATAACGGAATAAAGGGCTGCGAGCAGGAAGAAAATGAAGACTTCAAATCTTCTTTCACTAAGTAATAGAATGAATTTCTTCATATTTATGAAGCACTGAGCTATTTATCAGGCTTATTTTCTCCAATGACAATTACGGATAAGCCTGATTTATTTAATATCAGCTGATCAAACAGCTTAAAAATTGGCACACACGCATTAAAAATTCTCATTTGGTCGCTCGGAATAGTTTTATTTCTCTGGATTGCACCCGAAAACAACCAACCCAGTATTCCAATGAGATTAAAATACTTGCGAGTTCTAATAGTAAGGCCTGCTTTATTATACACATTAGAAAGGCTAGTCGCGGTGTAGCGCCTGAAGTGCATGAGTTCTTTGTCAAATCTATTATATAGCGTTTGATAGGCAGGAACCAAAATAATGAGCGTACCATTTTCCTTTAACAACTTCCGGGCGTTTTGTAAAGCCAGAACATCGTTTTCGATGTGCTCCAATACATTTAAGGCAAAAACAGAATCAAAGAAGCCAAAATACTCCTTCATCTCTTCATCAAATTCTGGCGACACAAGGTCAAAATTCAAGACTTTGGCCTGCGGAAATTTATTTCGAAGTCTATCACAATAGTTATTTCTTATATCGCTAAGTATAATATCGCTATTGTCCTGAAAGAAAAAGTCTGATATATTACCTATTCCACTACCTATCTCTAATATCTTTCCTTTACATGCTGGCCGTATCGTGGAATACATCCAGTGATTGAATTTACTTGCCTTTTCAATGGCATTCAACGTTTCTAAACCTTCTTCGTCAATTTCCTTATACTCAAACTGCATATTCAATATCTGAATAGTCCATATTTAAGAATGCAGTAAATGGCTCGAAAACCATCCTTCCATCCAATTTTTTTTCCTTCTTCGTACGTTCTACCATAATACGAAATGCCAACTTCGTATATACGAATGCCTTCTATTCTGCTAATTTTAGCAGTAACCTCCGGTTCAAATCCAAATCTTTTCTCTACCAATTTAATGGGTTGAATAATTTCTCTTCGGAACAACTTGTAACAGGTCTCCATATCGGTAATGTTCTTGTTGGTAAACATATTCGATAAAAAAGTAAGAAACCTATTTCCTATGGTATGCCAGAAGAACAAAATACGGTGAGGCTTCCCTCCAATAAAGCGACTGCCATATACAACATCGGCAAAACCGGTTATTATTGGTTTAAGGAGAATATTGTATTCCTGCGGATCGTATTCCAAATCGGCATCTTGAATGATTACATAATCGCCTGTGGCCTTCGAGATGCCTGTATGAAGCGCAGCCCCCTTGCCCTTATTTACTTCATGTTTGAAATATGAAATAGGCAAATCCGGATTATTTTGGATATAGGTTTGAATCGCTTCTTCGGTATTATCCTTAGAACAATCATTAACTATAATTACCTCTTTTTGAATCCCCTTAAGCAATTCAACAGATTTGATTTTATCCAAAATAAAGTGTATGGTCCTTCCTTCGTTGTAGGCCGGAATTACAATGGATAGCGTTTCATTAGATGTCATTCGAACCGAATTTGAACAAAACTAATAAAAGCGCGCTAAATTCGGTTCTCAAGATTAAATTTTGAAACAATCAACTTCAAGTTAAGATTCCTATTTCTTAGCACGTGAACAATAGCATATTGAAATTAAAGTAAAGAAGCGATAATCCTTTTACTAAATTCAACTATTGCTTTGCCATCTGCCACTTACAATCTCTAATCCCGCCAAATCAATAATGCGATCTACTACGGTTAATGCAACCTCCTCAATACTTTTTGGCTGCGAATAATATGAAGGACTTGCCGGACAAATAATGGCACCTGCGAGAGTAAGCAGCTCCATATTACGAATTTGAACCAGGTTATAGGGTGTTTCACGCAGGCAAAGAATGAGTTTGCGACGTTCTTTCAAGATAACGTCCGCAGCACGAGTAATTAAATCGTCTGAGATTCCGGACGCTATTCGTCCCAACATACCCATAGAACACGGACAGATGATTAATGTATCATATCGGGCAGAACCGGATGCGAAGGGAGCAAAAAAATTATCGTTCTCCCATATTTTAAAGGGATAATCGTTGTAACCATCCTTTCCAAGCTCATGCTTCCATACGTCAAAAGCGCTTTTGGAAAAAACCAAATCCAACTTTTCAAATTGATCGTTAATACTCGATAATCGCTTCAATAGCAAATCGGCATAAATAGATCCGGATGCCCCGGAAACCGCTAAAACAATTCTTCTTCCCATCTAAAATTGGTATATAATCCGCCCCATAATACAGGAAGTGTACTGCCCCCTATTAAGCCTGAAATATGTTTGCTGATCGTGATTGCGAACTGGAAAAATACTATTTGCATTACGAACATTAAACATCCATTTCGAATTAAAGTGCCAGTTAAGCCCTGCATTAAATGAAATGTCGGTGGACTTAAATTGTTCACGTGGGCCATATAATCCGCTTAAATCGCCGTTTACATCTTCTTCAATATGGCTGATGTATGCCCCACAAGAAATACCTGATTCAATGCTAATTTTGGGATGGATTCGATAATTCAAACTTAATGGAACTTCGATATAGTTTAGATGTAGCCTGTAATAATCAGGTATAGAATCAGACGGACTATTAATTTTCTTACTGCCTTTAGGAAGATAGGACAATTCCATCCAAAGCGATAGACGTTCCGTAAGTTGACGATTCACCCAAATACCTGCTGTTACACCAGCTTTATTATATCCGGCTAAATTATCTCCTGTAATCTGGCTAGTATTAAGCCCCAACTGAATTCCCGAATTAAACCTCTGACCAAAAACACCTTGAATACTTCCGATGCACAATAAGAAAAATACGAAATTCCGCATTCCTTAGTCAATATGCACTTCTTCGGCCTGAATTACTTCTTTGGAGCCGGCCTTAGATAAAACCGCCACAATATGCATTTTTTGAGCATTCCAATTTTGGGGCAACATGTAGCTTGCCGAACTAACGAACTGCTGACCCGTAGTGAATTGTTGTCCTGAACTTAATGCGGTGCCCCAAGTACCATTCATACTTCCCCGTAATACATGGCGGTGGTAATAATTCTGAATGGTACTGGGCGAAAGCGAATAATCTTTTTGAGCACTTAATATGCTGTCTTCGGTAAGATAATAGGTAATATGAAGCGAGTCCGCGATTGGATTTAAAATACGCGTTGTAGAAGATACTGTAAGTTCTCGGCTTGTGGCATTAAACTCTGGGGTTAATTCTATCCATGCATCAGGAGCTAAAGAAACCATGCCTGAAACTTTAGATGCCCAATCGGTATGTTGAACTATTGGATTTGAATCGAATGAAATTCGATTTACGAGCCCATTAGGAAGACCTGCTGTAGAATTGCCGAAATATTGGTCTATTTCATTACCTACCAATGTTCGATAATCGGCGGTATAATAGCCTGATGGCTGAGGCTCGGCGAAAAAGCCTACATGAACGGCAAATGACACTACCTTGTCGCCATATAAGTCATGAAGTTGCTTAAGTGTTTCGGCTGCACGCGGACAATTTCCGCAGGTATGGCCTGTAAAATCCTCCACCAAAATCTTTCTGTAATATCCCGAAGATGTATCCGGATTGCCGTTTCCCCCATTTTCGGAATACGGCCCTTCAATTTTATCGCAAGAAATTGTTAGATAGCTTATAACAATCAACGCAAGAATTATTCGACCATTCATACCTTTCAAATTTCACAATAAAGTTATTAAAAGCTGCTTAAGATTGAAAGCGTGAGTCCATTTGAAGCAGGAACGTTTCTACACACGCCTCCCACGCAAAAAATACCGGCGCGCTGGCGACCGTAGCCCAACATGATGCGGTTGCCTTTTTTCATAAACCCTACATTTCCGGTGAGATAATGAATTTGGAGTTTTTCATCGGGATTGCCAAAATTATACTGATCCACCACTGCAACAAACCAATTGGGAGAATACGTGTATTCCAACAAGCCCATCGCCCACGAACCTGCATCTTGCTCAGTAATTAATGTTTGGGCCTCTAATCGTAATGTATGCTTATCATTAATGCGGCACGTTAAATCGAATACGCCCATAGGAGCATAAATAGTTCCAAACCCAGTTAGCCCCTGCACCACATCTTTATTATAAACCCAATAGAGAAGCATTAGATTAGCTTTCCATGTTTTATTGATTTTCTTATGTATTTCGATATGGTAGTCTCTGAAGAAAACTTCTTTACCAATTTTAAAAAATTTTGATTCATAACCTAACGTATCATTGCTTGCCGGCGTTTTATCTAAACCATTGGTTCCCGAAGCATTTAAGGTAATTTCAGTTCCATATTTGCCGCCCCAGAATGTTCCTTTTTTGATGCGCCACGCTACCTCAACCTGATAGCCCATTTCGCCGTTGGGTTGTGTAGCATAAGGATAAATGGTTGCCGGTAAGTTATACGTATGTTGCCGTGTAGTTGCCGGTAAAAAGTTGATATTATACCCAATACCACTTGCGGCACGATCGGAGCGAAAGTCAAAATTATCGAGTCTTTTTGCTGTAGCAATAATCCCCAAGCCTTTCGTTGAATAGGATGCTGTAACAATTAATGCCTGACCGGGCCGGTAAATCCTATTATTACTCGTTGATGGGTCGTTATATTTATAGCCGTATTCAGCAAAAAGATTCACCTTACCTCTATTAATATTAAAACGGCCTGCAAATGCAGCTACGTTTTCGGGAAGGATGTAAATCGGATCTTGATCGTCCTGATATCGACTCAAAGCAGATGCGCCAATAATAAAATTAGTATTGAGCTGCTTTTCTGTCGGTAAACTTTCGTTAAGATTAAACTCAATATCACCGCCTCTTAAAATTCCCGGGCTTAGAGAGAAAAATGCCCTTTGCCGCGCAATAACCCCCTTAACAATAAGTCCCTTAACGGGTTGATATTTTATTTTAGCACCTTCGAGTGCATTATCGAAACCCAGACCTCTTTCTTCATATGCTCGTAGGATTAAGCCACTGCCAAATTGTTCATAAAAATTGCCTACTGTAGCCTCGAGCTCATCATTAGTATAGCTTGCAAAGCGAAACGGCACTCCCGAACCCTTGTAACGGGGATCGAAGCCCTGCATAACATTTAAATAATTCTCATATCGAAGCCCTGCCGAAAATTTACCCCGAGTGTACCATAGGTTCATAAATCCATTAGAAAGGATTTTTTCAGGCACTACAGGCGCACCAATGAGCGAATCTTGATTATAATATTGTGCATCGAGCTGAAAATTACCGTGCAACTCTCCCCAATCTGGAGCGGGCGCCGAATTTTGAGCTCGTAATTGATGGCCAACTAGAAAAATGGTCGATACAATCAGATACCGACCCCAAGAACATTTATAAAAAATCATTCAGCAATTGGTTTTCCTTCTGCGACTTTTTTAACGAGTTCGAAAAGCTTTATTTCATCACCCTCGGTATAGCTGTTGTGCTGCCAAACAATATTTTTTTGCCCGTCGAGTAAAAACGTATGCGGAATAAGATTAATGTTTAATGCACGCTTTAAATCCGAATTGGGATCGGTGTAAACCTCATAATCCCATCCTTTTCCATTTACAAAAGGAGCTACCTTAGAGGTATTACGCGCGTCGTCGATAGAAATTGCAATTACTTTCACACCGGTTTGTTCCTGCCACTGGTCGTACAACTCGGCCATATTGGTTAATTCATTAACACAAGGTTTGCACCATGTAGCCCAAAAAGAAATTACAATAGGTTTACCTCCATTATCAAAATCTTTAGTTGATATTGATTTGCCATCAAGCGTTTTGATAGATACTTCGGGAAATGGCCTTGCATTTTCTGAAGACTGAGCGAATACAAAAGAAGGTGCGAGTAAAAGAAATAGAATGAACTTTTTCATGATTCAAAAAAAATAAAAAACCGGGAAATAACCATGTATTTCCCGGTGCTTATCAAATTTTATTCCGTTAAATTAACGGCTTATTTGAACTGAATTTACGCTAACACCTTTAGATGAAACCGCAACAACACGGTACATTCCAGAGGCATAGCCAGACAAATTAAGTGGATAGAAATAAGAACCAACGGTTAAACGACCTAAATCGTTTTCATGAACCAAAGCGCCGATAGAATTGTAAACTTTTAAAGTAACATCATCATTAGATGTCAAATTCATCGAAATGTTAACTAAACCATTTGAAGGGTTAGGATAAACCGTGAAATCTGAAACAACCGACTGGTTATCATCAATAGAGGAAGCACCTTCGCCAATTAATGCTCGTTTTTCAGTTGCACCAAATTCGCCTCCGCTAACAAGTGAGACACCATTTGCATCGGTTACTTCGTAAGAACCTTCACCATACGTGCAGCAAATACCATCGCCGTAAGAGTCTAAAATTTCAAATTTATAACATCCATTAGCAGGAAGTGTTACAATTTCTTCAGGCTGTGCAGTAACACCATTTGCTGCCATATCTGAATATGGACCACCTGATGCCAAGATCGAATTATTTGGACGGCGAATTCTCCATGTTGTTTCTGAACCGTAACGGTCTGTTGTTATATTAACTTTAACATCGGTAGTGGATACAACCGGCGCCATATCTATTGTTTGTGTAAAGCTGTTATCAGTAGGTGCAACATCAGAACCTGTTGGTGTTACTGTAAATACTAGGTCAGAAGTTGCAGTAATGTCTGCAGAACCAAATGAAACTTCAGTTGCTTGAAACTGCTGAAGGGTACCAGTCCAGTTTGTAGTGGCCACCTGAGTGCCACTTAAAGTAGCAGTAATGGTAGCGCTGGTTAAAGCTTCAACTCCTTTATTTTGTATTTGCACTTTCAATGGAGAAAGCGAACCGCATGTTGAAGTTTCGCCGGTGTAACCGTTCATAACCGCATCAATTGGGTTGTTGCAAGCACGCGCATTGGCGATGTGCAACGAAGTAGGCCAATATGCCAATACTTCAGATGGTGAAATATGCCATACACGACGGCTTGGACAAATCATATACAATGTTGGGAAGAAGCCAACACTTAACGCATCGCCAGCCGCAGCATCATCTACAATGGGATAAGGAGTACCTGCAACCCAGTTCCCCTGAGTACCGGTACCTATGCCATTCAACTGATCTAACGTTGTTTGGCCATCTCCTTCAATAAAAAACACACGAACCTCATCAGTACCCTCAGGACCATACGTGCTGTATAATTCTTCTAGAATTCCCGTTTGATGGAAGCCCCAACATGGTCCACACCACGTTGCAGAAACATCGATAAATAATGCTTTACCCTGGCTAAGTAACGCATCTAAATCATGTGTATTACCGTTAATATCGGTCAATACCAAACCTGCAGGCATCAACGCTCCGTTAGCCAACTGCGCATTTGCACTCCCTGCTACAAGTAAGCCCATTGCAAGACTTACGCTTTGTAAAAATTTTTTCATGTGATTGTTGAATTTGACTTGTTGAGAATTTTCAAAATTAAGAATTTCTTAATTAAACCAACTGCCCTGAAAAAAAAATAGCAAAATTTAATGTGCGCTGATATGTGGCAAGAGTAAAAGCGCTAAATTTGAGACATAAATAGCAAGACACAAATTTTATGGGAACTACACGATTTGCAGCAATATCTTTTGCCTTGATTTTAATTCAATTAACCTTTTCAAATGCAGTCAGTTCGCAATCCATAACTTTTGGAGCCAGCAGCCCGGTGGTGATCACTGCTGGAGCCGATGAATATGAAATTGAACGCCAAATTCCTGTTACCAACTCATCGAACGAATACGGTTCGTTTCACGTGCGGAGGCGCGTTATTCAAAATATCGAGGGTTCTACAAACTTTTTTTGTTGGACAGCATGTTATCTGCCCGGTATAAGCCAATCACCTACTCCTCTTGATATAGAAGGCGGAAATACCACGAATGTCTTTTCAGTTCATTTACGTCCCGATTCTATGGCCGGTACTGCTGAAATTCACTACACGTTTTACAATGCACAAAACGAAGCCGATTCTTCTGTTTTGGTGGTTCGTTTCGAAGTTGCGCCACTGAGTGCTCCAAATGTTAAGGCGGCCGAATGGTCGGTTAAAACGTACCCAAATCCGGTAACCGACATACTGAATTTAACATATAGCGGTCTTAAGAAAACCAGCGAGTTGGAAATTTTCAATATGCTTGGAGCCAAAGTTTTAAGCGAAACATTGGAAGCACAAAGTACCCAACACCAAATTTCTTTGGCCAACCTGCCTTCTGGTTTATACATATATAGAGTTCATCAAGGCAACAAAGCTATACGCAGCGGAAAAATAACCGTAAAACACTAATAATTACAGCATCCTTGCATGAATATAGGGGCGGGACATTGGGTGTTTGCAATGGTTTTTGCTGTTGCCTTTATTGGGATATTATTTTGGTCCTTTAGAAAAGATAACAAAGTGCACCAAAGTCAGTACCGCAATTCAGGTCTTATTGCGCTTATTCTTGGGGGAGGTGTTTTTTTGCTCATCCTTGTTAAAATTGCTTTGCGCCACATTTAGCCAATGTGCTTCATAGATAAGGGTTAGCAACTCAGACATCATCATAGCCGTGGCACCCCAAATAGGAACAGGCTGCACATTGAATGCGGGAACAGTTCTTAGTTTACCGCTGTTATGCCGCAATGGGTAAGCAATGAGATTATTGGCATTGATAAAAAAGTCAATAGGTTTAATTATTATTTCTTCAACCTCTCGCTCATTACGATTAAATTGTGGCAACATTTCCGAAACTGCTAAAACGGGCTCTACCCGCATCTTGCTCACGGGAATATACAAGGGGCTTAAAGTACCCAAAACATCAACCTCGTTGCCTTTAATGCCCGTTTCCTCATTAGCCTCTCTCAACGCAACCTCTGTTGCACTGTGCTCGTTGGGCTCAAATTTACCCCCCGGAAAACCAATCTGTCCGCTGTGAACTCCTTCATAGCTTGCCCTTCGGATAAATACAATTTCAGGCGAACCTCCTCTAAACAGTAATAGAATTAAAACCGCCGAACGTGTGTACCCTTCTAATGATATAGGCTGTTGAGGCCTATCAGCAGGAGCCATAACCCATTGTGCAGATGGGCCTGGAAGCCCTTTTGATAATTGATGCTGAACATAATCGGGGGAAAGTTTCACCTCACGAAATAAATTAAAACTTACGAGACATTCCTTACCCTTCAAATAAATTAATGAAATGGTTTAATGAGGTTAAAAATGCTTATATCTTTGTGGGGCAATGAAGTTTACGAATCCGGCTTTTTTATGGGCTTTGTTTAGTTTGGCCATTCCCATAATTATACACCTATTTCACTTCAGGAAATTTAAAACGGTTTATTTTACTAATGTTCGTTTCTTATTGTCGCTGCAGAAAGAAACACAGAGCCGATCAAAACTCAAGCATATCCTCATTTTAATTGCACGGTGTCTTGCCCTTACGGCATTGGTTATTGCCTTTGCCCGACCCTTCATACCCTCTGTCCATAAAGCAAAAACTGGAAATCGTGCCATCAGTATTTATTTAGACAACTCGTTCTCCATGAACGGCAAAAGCGAAACAGCCACCTTGCTGGAGATGGCTAAAAAACATGCTGCGGGAATCGCTTCATCCTACAAGGAAACAGATCGATTTCAACTAATAACGAACGACTTCGAAGGAAAACACCAGCGATTACTCTCTAAAGAACAATTCCTCGAAATGCTTCGCGAAGTGGATTTAAGTCCAAGTTACCGTAAAATTTCTGAGGTAATGGTTCGCCAAAAAGAACTGTTTGAATACAACAAAATTCAAAATCCTATTTCCTTTTTAATTAGCGACTTCCAAAGCGGGGCTACCGATATTGAACAGACCAAGGCAGACACCTCCGTTCAACTTAATCTGATCCATTTACAAAATAAAGCAAAAGGTAATATTTCTATAGATTCATTATGGTTTGAAACACCATACCGCCAAAAATCGGCTTCAGACAGGTTATTATTTTCGGTAACCAATCACTCAAAGCAACGTGCTGAAAATATTGCGGCATCAGTTACCATTAATCAGCTCCAAAAAGGAATAAGTTCGTTTAGTGCCGGAGCCGATTCGTCAAAAATTGCCGAAATGAATTTTTCCAATCCCGAATCGGGATATCAATTTGGAAGCTTGTCAATTAATGACCACCCCATCATATTTGACGACCGTTTCTACTTTAGCTATAATGTTCCCGAAAAGCTTAATATTTTGGTTGTACAGGATGATGGAGGGGGGAATTACTTGGAAAAGATATATGGTAAAAATGCAGCATTTAATTTAACGATCGTTAATTCACTTCAATTGGATTACTCTAAATTTCCGGAATACAATCTAATTGTGTTAAGTGGCCTGAAAGAGATTTCGAGCGGAACAGTTCAGGAAATAAGCAAATTCATCAGTGAAGGTGGAAGTCTTGCAGTTTTCCCCAGCTTACAGGCTAATTTAAGCGGCTATAGTTCATTATGCCAAACGCTCAATACAGGCGGTTATGGGGCGTTAAAAGAACTATCGCAAAGGGTAGGAAATTTAAATTTCAGGCATCCCATTTATGATGATGTTTTTGAAAGAGTGCCGCAAAACATTGATTTGCCCAGTGTAAAAAAATATTTCAGCATTACCAGCGGTTCTAAAAACAGCGCAGAAGAGATCATGCGTTTACCCAATGGCGATTTGTTTGCCTCAAGCTTTGATTCGGGCAAAGGAAAGGTGTATTTGTTCTGCACCGAACTCAATGAAGCAGGCGGTAATTTTCAACAACATGCGCTTTTTGTACCTACTCTATACAAAATTGGCTTATACTCTTTCCCCACCTCAAAATTGTATTACACCCTCGGCAGAAATGAGGCAATTATACTACCGGGTATGGTAGCAGGTGGCGATAAAACACTGAAGCTTAAATCAGAAGATGGCGCCTTCGAAATTATTCCCGAGCAGGAGGTTCAAAACGGCACATTAAAGCTTTATGTGAACAACGAACTCCCTAAAGCCGGTAATTATAAAATTATGGCGGGTGACAGTGTTTTGGGCTGGGCATCTTTCAATTACCCGCGCGAAGAATCTGAAATGAAGTTCGAAAACAAGGAGAATTTAATCAAACGTTTTAATTCGGCAGGTTTTACCTCTTTAGAAATTCTCGACGGTAACCAAAAGGAATTGGGAAACAGCATCGCGCAGCTTGATGAAGGCAAGCCGCTTTGGAAATACTTCATTTTAATGGCATTATTATTTTTCCTAGTCGAAATTTTACTCATACGTTTTATGAAGTCATGAAGAAGCACGCGGTACTTTTTAAAAACATACGCATAGCCGATCCTGAAAGCAATTTAAATAATCAGTTATGCAATATTTCTGTGCAGGACGGCAAAATCCACATGCACATGTCGCTTGATAGTGCATTTGACGGCGATGTTTTTGAGTGCAGTGGACTTTTAGCTTCACCCGGGATTTTTGACTTTCAGGTTACGGGCGGTGAACCGGGTTACGAAGAACGCGAAACCTTTGAAAGTTTATCAAAAGCAGCCCTACGAGGCGGTGTAACGTCATTAAACTTGATGCCCGATTTACTTCCGGTTACCGATCATCGGGGTGCAGTAGCATTTATCAACCAAACGACAGCTGCTTTGCCCGTTGAATTTATTCCAGCCGGAGCGCTATCTGTAGGAATGAAAGGTAAAGACCTTACCGAAATGGTGGCATTGAGAAAAGAAGGTGTTGCTGTATTCACCGACGATAAGAGCGCTGTATCTAACACGTTATTACTACATCTGGCACTTCAATACACAAAGTTATCGGGTGGAATAATTATGATTCACCCCGATGATTCCGCATTAACGCAGGGAGCATTAGTTAATGAAGGAGAATACAGCACACGATTGGGATTAAAAAGTGCGCCTGAAATAAGCGAAACACTTGGTATTCAGCGTGCCATAACATTAGCCGAATATCATGACGTACCGATACTTATCGCCGGGATAAGTTGTGCAAAATCGGTTGATGTTATCAGAATGGCGAAGGCTGCCGGCATTAAGGTGTATTGTAGCACATATCCGCATCATCTGCTCTTTAATGATGAGTACCTCGAAAAATTCGATAGCAACTTTAAATCTTGGCCTCCGTTAAGGAACGAAAACGACCGCCATGCATTAATTCAAGGATTACGCGATGGCACTATTGATATTCTGTGTTCTGACCACCGGCCCGAGCCCGTTGAACATAAAGACGTTGAATTTGCTTATGCACATTTTGGCATGGAAAGTATTGAATGCCTTTACGCTGCTTCGCGCACAGTCCTCAATGACGAGTTGGATTTGGATGTTTTAATTCGTACGCTCTGCATTAATCCTCGAAAAATGGCTGGTAAAGCGTTGGCCCAAATAGAGGATGGAGCACCTGCCAATTTCTTTATTCATCATCCAAAGGAAACTTATACCTTCACTAAAGAAATGATATTTTCAAAATCTTCAAATTCACCTTACATTGACAAACAACTGCAAGGAAAGATTTATGGAACATGCACCTCTAAAGGATGGTATTTCGACTCATAATCTTCATTTGTAGTATTTCACTATCGGGGCTTTCAGCTCAATCGGGGCTTTCAGCATTGGCTCGTACCATGTTGAACGATTCCAGTGCTGAAAACAGAATTTTATGCAGCAGAAAAGTGGAAGCCCTCATTGATTCTTTTTTAATTCTTCCCGAATCCTCATTTGAAAAAATAGATACTATAAAGGGAATATCGGCCCTACGCGCCCCCGATAATTCCTTTCTCCTCATAACATGGAATGTACCTCAAGAGGACGGCACCTATTTATATTTTGGAAGGCTCAGAATGGCAGATACTAAAAAAGGTATAGGAAAGACTATAGTTTTGAACGATGAATCGGATAAAATAAGAGATCCTGAAAAAAAAAGCCTGAATGCCACGCAATGGTACGGTGCGCTTTACTACAAAATTATATATACCAAGTATAAGCGGAGAAAAACGTACACCCTTTTGGGATGGGACGGTAATACTGCGCTTAGCAACCGAAAAATAATTGATATTATAATGATCAATGGAAAGAATGTTAAATTCGGTCTTCCCGTTTTTCAAGAAGACAAAGGATTGAAGCATCGGATTTTGCTTGAATATGCAGAAGATGCAGCGGTTAGCCTTCGGTATTACGACTCCATTAAACACATAGTATTCGACCATTTAGTTCCTCCAAACTCTACATTAGAGGGACAATTTGAATTTTACGGCCCCGATTTTTCTACAGACGCATACATGTTCGAAAAGGGGAAATGGAGGTTCATCCGAAATTTCGAAGCCAGAAATGATAAAGAGGAGCAAAAAAAATTAAAAAAGCCTGAACAAGGTTTGACAAAGCCTCGTTAGAAAATGAATTTATTCTTTGGCTTTTTCTTCAAGGAGTTGCTTTCGATACATTGAAGCATAAATCCCACCTTGAGCAATGAGTGTTTGATGCGATCCCCTTTCCGCGATACTGCCATTTTCGAGCACTATAATTTCGTCGCAATGTTTAATGGTTGAAATGCGGTGCGCAATAAAAATGCAGGTTTTACCCTCCATTTTTCGCTTTAAATTATTTAAGATGGATTCTTCTGTCGCAGTATCCACGGCACTTAAGCAGTCATCGAATATTAAAAGCTGAGGATTGCGCACCAGAGCACGGGCAATAGAAATGCGTTGTTTTTGTCCGCCCGAAAGCGTAACTCCTCTTTCACCGATGCGTGTTTCGAATTTTTCCGGAAATGCTTCTATATGTTCTAGTATTGCTGCTTCTGCTGCGGCCTCTATGATTAATTGATTTTCATTATCTGCAACTTTTGAAGGATGAAATCCGAATGAAATATTAGCTTTTATCGTGTCAGAAAAAAGAAACACGTCTTGCGGAACATATGATAGCGAAGAGCGATAGTGGTCGAGATTAATCG
>JBILCR010000187.1:0-4885 GCA_044353055.1 Flavobacteriales bacterium | reverse complement strand
ATCGCGATAATGCTTTACCAAATCCACTCCCTTTTCCTGCATTTTGTCGCCGCCCCATCCACGAAACACAGCATGTTCATCATTCGCTTTTAGATGTTTCACAAGGTTGGATGCATGCAAATCTCCCGAAGCTTCTCCCGCAATTATGTAGTACCTCATTGCGGCCAAAGTACAAAATTTAATAGCGTGTGCTATTTTGCGCCCATTACATTTATTCTAACTTGCAGTACTAAATTTTTCAAATCCTACAATTTGAAATCACCATCGGCACTTAAGGTTACTTTTTTAGGAACGGGAACTTCTCAAGGTGTGCCGGTAATAGCGTGCCATTGCGATGTGTGTTCCTCAACAGACCGTCGCGATAAACGTTTGCGGTGTTCGGTTCTTGTTGAATGGGATAATTATACTATTGTCATTGATACCGGACCCGATTTTAGACAGCAAATGTTGCGCAATAAGGTTAAGAATCTTGATGCTGTTGTATTTACACATGAGCATAAAGATCATCTTGCCGGATTGGACGATATTCGGGCATTTAATTTTTTTAGTGGCCGACACATGGATATTTATGCCAATACATTTGTAGAGACGGCCTTAAAACGTGAGTTTGCGTATATTTTCGCCGACGATAAATATCCCGGTATCCCTTTGGTAAATATTCATTCAATTACCAAAGAGCCTTTTCGAGTATTGGATAAGTTGTTCATTCCCATTGAGGTAACGCATTACCGTTTGCCTGTTTTTGGATATCGGATTGATAATTTTGCTTACATCACCGATGCTAAAACAATTGCCGATGAGGAGATTGATAAATTAAAAGATATTGATGTTTTGGTGATCAATGCCTTGCGACACCATGTGCACCCTTCGCATTTTAATCTGGAAGAAGCGCTTCAATTCATCGAATTGGTAAAGCCCAAAACGGCATACCTTACGCATTTAAGTCACCAAATGGGTGAGCATGCTGCAGTTGAAACAACATTGCCCCCTTATGTAAGAATTGCATACGATGGTTTGGTAATAAACGTGTAGGAAGCTCGTGCTTAGGTGAAAATAGTTACACGCCCTACAATCTGCCGTTTTTTGCCCGACTGGTCAATAAAATAAATCTTGTAAACGTAAACTCCGTCTTGCAGCATTTTGCCAGAAATAGAGCTTTTTCCATCCCATGCGGCATCAATATCTTTTGAGCTAAAAACTTCTGCACCCCACATATTAAACACCACCATTTCGAACGTGCTGTCCACTAAACCGGTAATAATCGGTTTGAAACGATCGTTTATGTTGTCGCCATTCGGACTGAAGGAATTCGGAATAAAGTCGGTTCGGAAAAAGTCGATTGTTATAGGTTTTGTAATCGAATCTCTGCAGCCAAATTGATTGATGGCAGTGAGCTGCACATTATAGGTTCCTGAGCCCGGGAAAATATATTGCGGTTCAAATTCGGTTAGGGAATCTCCCGAGTCAAAATCCCAAATAAATTCTGTTGCAAATTGACTGAGGTTTATAAACGATACCGTAGGGAAAATGCCCGTTATTGGGTTTTCGTCGGGCGAATAAGAAAAATCAACACTGAGGCTGTATCTAAAATCTGGAACAAAAACGGAGTCGCGTAGAACACATCCGCCCGGATCGGTTACTGTAAAATAATACGTACCGGTTAACAACGCACCTACACCGCTGGTGTCGCCTTGAGGCGAAGGTAGATTTTCCCAGAAATAGGTATATTCAATTTGATCGGGTGGGGCAGGTACCGGATCTCCTCCGCTTACCTCCACTTGAACATAGCCTTTTCCGGATGAACAGGTATCATCAAACACAAATATTTGATCTATGGCAAAATTGTTTTGATCCTCAATTTCGAAAGTGTCTGATCGTGTGCAGCCGTCCTGATTAACCACTTCAATAATATTGGTGCCGTAGCCTAACCCATTGGCAGTATGTGTAAGTGCATTAATGGGACCCGCACTCACACCCGAAGGACTCCAGGTATAGGTGTATAAATCGGTAGGGTTGGGAGCACCTTGAGGAGTTACATCAATGGTTGCCGCTCCGTTTATCAGGGGGCAGTTAGCTTGGGTTACAGAAGAAAGTGTAATATCGAAACCGTTTACAAAAAAGATTTCAATTTCTTCGCCAGCAGCCACATTACCGCATAAATCAACCACCTGACCTTTTCGGATAAACGAGTATGCTGCATTGGGCCCTGCCAGATTAAGAGGATCCTGCAATACCAGCGTAAAGTCTTTCTCATATTCGCCACCGTTGGTGCATGCAATACCTACCACTGAAATTAAGTCGAGGGTATCGCCGGTTGGATCAACAACCAGAAAATCAGAAAGGTCAACAGATTCACAATCAATAAACTCCGAAAAGCTGAAATTGAGAATTTTGGTGCCACAACTAACATTAATTACGTCATTAAGTTGAGGGGGAACATCATCAATAATGTCGGCAGTGGCTCCCGGAATATCGAACTGCAGCACGTATCCGCAATCGAAAAGCCCACTAAAATTATTCACGCAAAGGGCAAAGATCTGATTAGCCTGCACGGCAATCATGGCCTCATCTTGAGGGTTAGGACCATTATTCATACCCGTAACAGGCGTTGGACTCACCGTGCTTTGATAGTTGCATTCTACTTCGGGAGCCAATCCTGTGGCAATATCGCTGCAGGTGTTGTTGGTGATGTTGTAGAGCGCCCAGTCGTAGTCGGCATTGCTACAATTAGGGATGATATTAAAGCCGAACAAGCCCGGATTTTGAACGGTAATTATATACCATGCATTATTGCGCTCTCCACTGGCAAGGCAACTCAAACCCGGATTAATCTCATTAAGGTTGTTTCCCTCTCCTACGAATGAGTTTTGTTGGTTGTAACTCTGAGCGCAAACAGTAAATCCTCCCAAGCAATCGCCAGCTGTAGGATTTTGAGCGGATACAACATAACCCGAGAGCACTGCAATCAGTGATAATACAGAGCGTAGTCTTCGTTTAATTAAGGCAATATTCCCGGGCTGAATGGTATATAGTTGATTCATAAATCCCTGCATTATCGACAAATTTATAAAATTATACATCACCTTCACGCTCTTGTAACGATAAATATTGATACCCTATTGTTGATGAAGTTCTCAAATAGCGGCATCCACCAATTTTTTTATAATGTCGAGTTGTCTTTAGATTTACTGGAATTTAATTGGTGTATATCCGACACTACCATGCCAAGGGATTAAAATCGAAGCCTTTGTGTCTCGAATACGTAGCTTGCGGTGCAGGTATTTTTATCCAGCTTACTGCCTGTAAGGCACTACGTATAAATTTGTTTTTTGAAGGTATTTGTCGCAAATCGATATCAAGAGAGAACCTGTATGTTGAATACCTTGCTATGTTGCTGTAATCCGAAAGAGTTCCATCGGATTGGGACCAAATATTGGATTGGGCGCCCAACATTCCATTGGCAGAATAACCTAGAGAAACACAAAGCCACTTTGGCGCTGGAGCGTAAAAAACATGCAAGGGTATTGATAACCAATAACGCTGTTCGTTATAGTTTTTAAGCATTCGTTCCGGCAAATTTCTACCCAGCATTTCCGGGCGCAAAGTGCTTAAGTTGCCGGCCTGCCATGAATAACAGATGCGGATATCGGGGTGAATAATTTTCTTGTTTTGAAGGGTGGATAAGGCAACTCCACCTGTATTTGCGGCTAGATCGTACCACGAAAAGCCCCATCCTGCCGAAAAACCATCCATAAGTTCGATGGTGGCCATCCAACCCCACACCGAAAGCGCCGAATAACGCTCTGCCTCGGTTCTACTCAATCCATTGCTTACACCTGCTCGAAAAAGAGTTTGACTTAGAAGCCATGAACTTCCGAAATGCCCAATTTTATCTATGCCCTTCCATTCTGCGCCGTCGTTGAAAAAGCGGAATTGTTCTCGGGCATAGGGGGCATACCAAGAATAGTATAATCCTACTGAAATGCCCGAAAAAGCTAGCGCAGAGCCCGTATACAGGCTATATTTTGTAAAGGAGCGATGGCGGAGACTGTCGGTGTCCTGTGCTCTTGACGGTAAGCAAAAAATGGCAGCTACTAAAACCAGACAGAATTTATTCACATTCAAGGTGTAACGGTTTTGCAAATATAGGGATGAAGTCCTCGAGGTGCAGAATTTTAAAAAAAAGCACTTAATGTTTTGGCAGAAAACGCGGGTTTACTACTTTTGCCCTCGGAGAGATGGCAGAGCGGTCGATTGCGGCGGTCTTGAAAACCGTTGACTGTAACAGGTCCGGGGGTTCGAATCCCTCTCTCTCCGCCAAAATGATTTAAACCGGACATTTGTCCGGTTTTTTAGTTTTAGAGAAAATTCCTTAAGGCTTGTCTAAATCCGAATTTTCCTTAAACTAAAGCTTCGACGCCAGTCGGCGAAAAATACGTTGAACCGCCTCCCCCCTAGGGAACATGTTAGTAATCCCTCGCTCTGACGATAATTTGAATAATTGTCTGCGTTTGTGGATAATTATTGTTTAGGCATGTACTGTGTTTGTTTGCTGAATCGACGTAAAATGAAATTTGAAGGCGCACTTTCTACAAACGATAAAGTGAATTACTGCCCAATCAAAGGCTTCAATAGAGCAAGCAAGTAATCAATCCCTCGGCGACGCGTTTTGCATAACGGTTTCGGACTTGGCGAAGGTGGCGATTTTCACCACAAATGTTGATGCGGAGCACTGAACCGCCACTTTTGCCAAACCCGTGTTAGCTACTCGTTTTTTATTTGTCATTCGTGTCTAAAAGATATTGTCTATACAAAGTTTTGTTCCAAATGTAGGCTATAACAACACAACCAAAAATTAAAATAGAGTAAATTAATGGTGCGCTGT
>JBILCR010000186.1:0-4909 GCA_044353055.1 Flavobacteriales bacterium | reverse complement strand
GATAGTCGTTTGTCTTATCGAGATACACCGAATCTGCCCACTATTTTTGATGTGATTGAACGAGAAAAACAAATCGCTGAAATTGAAGGCATGGGATGGATTGCCAATGCACTCGGCAATTATATTTCATTGGGTGGGGCGTATGCTGTAAACCAGAATTTGGATAATTGGGGTTTCGGAACCCCAAATGTCCTTTCGCAAGAAATAGACCGCACACTTTCTTCTTGGGGATTGGCTTCTATCGAAGCATTTGAAGATGTGCGTTCCATTGCTGCGGCAAGTAATTACATTGCCGATAAACGTCCGCTTTTTACTGCATTTAATTTACAAGGTGCTGATTGCTGCCATTACGATTTCAGTCGTTATTGCAGGAATTTACATGTAGTGGATTATGCACTGGCCAGCATGTGGAAACGCATTCAGGATACCGATAACATGAGTGAGAATACCATACTCATAGTTGTGCCTGAACATGGACGTAATTTAACGCACAATATGCTAGCAGACGACTTTGGATTTTACGGCTGCGACCATAATGATGATACCGCACGTGAAATTTTCTGTTTAATTTCAGGACCGCCACATTTGGTGAATCAAAATTTAATTATTGATTCTTCGGTACAAACGATTGATGTTGCGCCTACCATTGCTCAATGTGTAGGGGTTGATCCTCTTAAAATAAGTCAATGGTTTTCAGGCCGTCCTTTACTTGAAGCTTTTATTAAGGTATAACAATATACAGAATATACGGCTCGTTATTTTGTTTAGCCTAAGCAATGAATCTAGCTCAAAATATGATGAAACGTAAATTAGAATTTGGAATGCAAACCTATACATGGCGCTTAATTTTTATTTTATTAGCTGGCCTTACGCTGGGCTTTCAATCATGTAGGGCTTACGAAATTTCTGAATTTCCCACCATAGAGCGTATTACTCGCATTGAGCCCGGAAATTTTAAAGACGGTAAATTGGATATTTCATTTACTACAGAAATTAAAAATCCGGGCCGTTTCAAGTTTAAGGTTCGGAGCATTGACCTCGATGTATTTATTGATGACACACCAATTGGAACCCTAAATTCAAAACGGGTTATTGATATTTTACGTTTGCAAAATTCGGAGGTGAAATGGGATTTAACCGGCGATGTAAAAGCACTCATAAAGCCCGAAATGCTTATCAACGTATTAACGGGTAAAACGCCGCAGTTTAGAGTTGACGGTAAGATGGTGGTTTCTAAGTTTATTTTCCGCAAAACTATACCGGTTCGTATCGCTACGCCCATTAAACTGCCCCAATTAAGGTGAAACACAAAGAGCGTCAGCACAATTCACTAATTCACGAGAGCAGCCCGTATTTGCTGCAGCATGCTTATAATCCGGTGGATTGGTACCCATGGAACGATGCAGCACTTGATAAAGCCCGTACCGAAAATAAGCCACTGCTTATCAGTATTGGATATTCAGCCTGTCATTGGTGTCATGTAATGGAACGCGAGTGCTTCGAAGATTACGAAACGGCCCAAATAATGAATAATTATTTTGTGTGCATTAAGGTAGATCGCGAAGAACGACCCGATATTGATCAGCTTTATATGTCGGCAGTGCACTTAATGGGCCATCGTGGTGGCTGGCCTTTAAATTGTTTTACCTTGCCTAATGGGCAGCCTATATATGGCGGAACGTATTTTCCTAAAAAAAATTGGCAGCACATTCTGCATCAAATTCATAAACTTTATACCGAGTCGCTCGACGAGGTGTTGGATTATGCGCAACGCATCACCCAAGGCATACGGCACACCGAATTATTTAAAATACCCGAAAAGCCCGGCGTTGTTGTGAAGGATAACATCCACAAGGCCGTTGAAAACTGGATGCCCGAGTGGGATGCAGATTGGGGTGGGCCTGATCGGGCGCCTAAATTTCCGCTGCCCAATAATTATCTTTTTTTGTTGCGGTATTCATGGTATTTCCACAATAAGGAAACCGAAAATCATGTGCATCGCACCCTCGAAGCCATGGTATGTGGCGGCATTTATGATCAGATTGGTGGTGGTTTTGCCCGCTACTCAACCGATGTGTATTGGAAAGTGCCTCATTTTGAGAAAATGCTCTACGATAATGCACAATTGGTGGCTTTGTATTCCGAGGCTTATCGCTGGTCGGGTAGGGAAGTGTATCGGGAATGTGTGTATGATACCCTGCGTTTTGTGGAGCGGGAGCTTTGTCACTCAAACGGAGCGTTTTATTCGGCACTTGATGCCGATAGCGATGGTGAAGAAGGGTTGTTTTACACCTGGAGCGATGCAGAATTACAGGAATTAAGCGATCAACAAAAAAGCCTGTTTTATGAAACCTTCGTAAATGACGATGAGGCCATGTGGGAGGGGCGTCGCATCATCATGCGTCGAACAGCAGCTCCATTCACTGCGGAACAACGCGCCTTGTGTGATTCCATGCTTCAGCTCAGAACAAAAAGGAACAGACCGGCCACCGACGATAAGGTGATTTTATGCTGGAATGCCATGATGGCATCCGGATTTGCATATGCAGCAAGGTGGTTAAATGATGTTGAGTTGCTAAAACCTGCCCAAAGAAATATCGCGTTCATTGAGCAAAATATGGTCTTAAACAACAGGCAATTGCTGCGTATTTGGAAAAACGACAAGGCGCATATAGATGCATTTCTAGAGGATTATTGCTGGTTAGCCGAAGCCTGTTATGCCCTTTTCGAAGCCGGTGCCGGTGAGGAATATCTCAACAAAGCGATTCATTGGCTAAATATTGCCTTGGATCAATTCCCAGAGGCGGGCAGTGGTTTGTTGTATTTTACCTCTGAGTACCAGCAGGAATGGGTGAGCAGGCAATTGGAAACAAGCGATAATGTAATGCCGGCCTCTAATTCGATACTGGCACGTCTGCTGTATCGTTTGGGAGCGTTAAGCGCAAATGCTGAATGGATTGAACGGTCAAAGACGATGCTGTCGGCCGTAAAGAAAGAAATGATGGCTTATGGTTCGGGGTATTCTAATTGGTTAAACCTGGCATTGGAGCATGAGTGGAAGGTTAAGTCGTTTATTATATCGGGCAAACAAGCCGAAACATTAAGGCGCACTTTGCAGCCTTTTTACAGACCCGATTTGCTGCTACACCATCTAAGCGATGCTGAAAGTGCGTGGTTCAAAGAAAAGCAACATGCCGATTTACACCTTTATCCTTGCGAGGAAAATTTTTGCTCAGCACCGTTGCGTTCGTCCGAAGCGGCAATTCAACGTATTCGCCAGCATCCCAATGTTTAAATTTTACACTTTACCATGTTTGACATTTTTTGTGAGCCTGTTTTTGTTACCAGCAGCTTACATAAACGCTCAAACTCCCTATGAACAGGAAATACTCCAAAGCCGAGAATACAATAAGAAAGGTTTATGTAAAGGCGAGCGTGCGCCTCTTAAAGAAAACGAAATTCAATTCTTGCGTTATTTTCAGGTAGATTCTATCTGGCGAAAATATGCCCATATAGAGCGTATTGCCGATACAGCAACCGTTGTAATGCCAACCTCTTCTGGGAAAATAAAGTATTTTAAACGATACGCTTACCTTAGGTTTGAACATTTCAAACAATCCTACACCCTAACGGCTTTTTATGCTGTAAAGGATACATTAAAAACGGGAGAACCGCTTCATTTATTTATTCCTTTCAACGATTTAAGCAACGGCGAATTAACTTACGGCGGCGGACGGTATATCGAAAGCTCTACCGCCGAAATTATGGATGATACCTTGGTTTTAGATTTTAATATCTGCTTTAACCCTTATTGCGCCTATACTACCGGTTATAATTGTCCGGTTCCGCCGGTTGAAAATCGATTATCTCTTTTTATTGAAGCGGGCGAACAGAATTACTCTAAACCTCATTAATAGAGGTAATTGAATAGGTGCCAAATGGCCATAAATTCAATAAAGGTAAGCTCTTCGGTATAGCGGTATAAAATATCGGAGGAGTAATTGGAGTTCTTGCGGTATACTTTAAGGTTGTTGCGATTTGCAAGTATATCGGAGCTATAGTTAGAAGCCCCTCGGTATATTTTGCCTTGGTTTACCGTAAACAATAAATCGCTCGAATAATTCGAACGGCCTTTGTAGGCTTTATTGTCATCGATGTTAAACAGAATATCGGAGGAGTAATTCGAATTGCCACGGTACACGTTTTTTGAGTCAAGGGTGAGCAATACATCGCTGCTGTAAATACTGTTTTTCGAATAAACTTTATGGTCTTTTATGGTAAAAAGTACATCGCTGCTGTAATTTGAATTTCCCTTGTAGATCTTAATCTGCGCCTTAAAAGCCGAACACGTTAGCAGAATAGTTAGAAGGGTGAGGCTGCAGATTTTATCTATTTTGCATTCTGTAATTCGTTCGATTTGATGCATCTTTGGTCTTAATTAAGATCAAAGATATGAGCAAACACTCCGACATTGATCAGCTTGACCGCAGTATTCTTGCCATATTGATGAAGGATGCCGTGGTGCCTTATACCGAAATTGCCAAACAGCTCGATGTTTCGGCAGGAACCATTCATGTGCGTATGAAAAAAATGATGGAGCTTGGCTTAGTTACGGGTTCGCAGCTCAACATCAACCCTGCCGTTATGGGCTACGATATCTGTGCCTTTATTGGTATATTTCTCGAGAAGGGATCGGTGTACGAAACGGTAAAGGAGCAAATGAAGGTAATTCCAGAAATTGTTGAAATGCACTACACTACAGGGGTGTACAGTATTTTTGCAAAGGTTATGTGTCGCGATACCGCCCATTTAAGGTATGTATTAAATGAGAAGGTGCAGCCTATTCCCGGCATCCAGCGCACTGAAACCTTTATCACGCTCGAAGAAGGCTTTTCGCGTCAGGTTAAAA
>JBILCR010000185.1:0-4911 GCA_044353055.1 Flavobacteriales bacterium | reverse complement strand
AAGAAGCGAATTCTCTAAAGAAGGTGATGGCTTTAAGGAAACACGAGGCAGAAAAACATCGTCGTACGGTGCAGAGCGAAAATTTTCGGCCGAAAATGGCGAAAAAGACAAACGCCCCAGAAGGCCGAGAACCGACGAAAGTCAGCCAGACAAAGCGCCTTCTACCCGCTATCGCAGAAGCGATGATGCTAAACCGACCTTCGAACGAAATCCTAGTCGTGGAGGTTTTGAAGAGCGAAAACCTACGAGACGAAGTTACACTCGATCTGACCGTTCGGACGAAAGTAAAGACATTAAGCGCACAGAGCGGTTTAAATCAGATGGAGAATGGCTCGATCCCGAGCAGTTTCAGGATGAACTGAACAAAAAGAAACATTCGCGTGGTAAAAAAGGTCAATATTCCGATGGCTTTGTGCCGGATTTTGTACCTAAACAAAAAGCAGTTTTTTCAAAAGGAAAAAAAGAGAGCAAACCTACGCTGGAATCAGTAGATGGGAAAATAAGGCTCAATAAATACATTGCAAATGCAGGCATTTGTAGCCGAAGAGAGGCCGACGATTTAATACTTAGCGGCGCAGTTAAGGTAAATGGTGTTGTAGTGAATACACTCGGCTTTAGAGTGAGCCCTATTGATAAAATTCAATACGGGGATCAAACGCTCAGTCGTGAGAAAAAACAGTATGTTTTACTTAACAAGCCTAAAGATTATATTACCACGGCCAACGACCCTGAAGGAAGAAAAACCGTAATGGAGTTGGTTCGCGAGGCATGCCGAGAACGCCTTTACCCTGTGGGGCGTTTAGATAGGGCCACCACCGGCTTACTGTTGCTCACAAACGATGGCGAACTTGCCAAGCGGCTCACTCATCCTTCGCATGAAATGCGTAAGGTGTATCATGTAACGCTTGATAAAAATTTACAGGCCGTTGATTTAAAGAGAATTGCCGAAGGATTGGTTTTAGAGGATGGCCCGGCCTATGTAGATGAGATTTCATGGGCATCGACCGAAAGCAAAAAAGAGATAGGCGTAGTGCTGCATTCGGGAAAAAATAGGATAGTAAGAAGGATTTTCGAGCATCTCGGCTATGATGTGGTAAAGCTGGATCGGACAGGCTTGGCGGGACTTACAAAGAAGAATCTTCCGCGCGGCAAGTTTAGATTTTTAACAGAAAAAGAAGTAATAATGCTTCGAATGGGTTAAAATTGCAAGGAGTATGGCTTTAATAGGCAAAGCAATAAAACGGGCAATTACGCTTCAAAAAACACTAGCAAGGGTTAAAAGAAGACAACCGCCTCAAAAGAAACAAGATAACACACTCATTAAATTACTTCGTAAGTCGCAAAACACAGAGTTTGGTCGCCATTTCAACTTTACTGAGATGCTGCTTTCGGGCAATCCGCTTGAACTGTTTCAGGAACGCGTTCCAATTTATGATTACGACTCCATTTATCACGATTGGTGGCATCGATTGCTTGATGGGCATGAAAACGTAACCTGGCCGGGCGCGGTGCAGTATTTTGCGCTGAGTTCGGGTACTTCAGGGGCGCCAAGTAAAAAAATACCTATTACAAAATCGATGATTCGAAGTATTAGGAGAACCTCGGTGCGACAGATCTTATCGCTTGCCTATTACGATTTGCCGCCCGAACTTTTCGAGAAAGGAATTTTCATGCTTGGAGGCTCTACCGACCTTCAAAAAAGAAGCGGTTATTATGAAGGCGATTTAAGCGGAATTAATGCAGCACAGATTCCATTTTGGTTTCAGGCGCATTACAAACCCGGCAAAAAAATTGCCCGAGAACGCGATTGGGAAGCTAAACTCGATGAAATAGTACTTGCAGCGCCTAGCTGGGATATTGGTATTATTGTAGGGGTGCCGGCATGGATTCATTTAGCTATCGAACGAATAATCAAGCACTACCAGGTCGAAACCATTCATGATATTTGGCCTAATCTTCAAATTTACGTTCATGGAGGCGTGTTTTTTGAACCTTACAAAAAGAGTTTTGAAAAATTGCTGCGCAACCCTTTGCATTACATCGAAACGTATTTAGCCTCCGAGGGATTTATTGCATTGCAGGCCGATAAAGGAAAAACTTCGATGGAGTTGGTTTTAAACAACGGAATTTTCTTTGAATTTATTCCATTTGATTCGGCTCATTTTGATGAATCGGGTATGCCCCGAAAAAACGCTAAAGCGCTTACAATTAAAGATGTTCAGCCTGGGGTTGATTATGCGCTATTACTATCTTCATGTGCCGGTGCATGGCGCTATTTAATTGGAGATACGGTTAGTTTCACAGACACACAGGCCTGCGAGTTGATTATAACCGGACGAACCAAGCATTATTTGAGTTTGTGTGGAGAACATCTCAGCGTGGATAATATGAACCAGGCCATTGTGGCCACATCCGAAAAACTGGGGGTAGAAGTTCCTGAATTTTGCGTTTCGGGCTTTGTTAAGGATAAAATTTTCGGACATAAATGGTTCATTGGATCCGATAATGCAGTGGATGCTGAGGAATTTAAAGCATATCTCGATGATAGTTTAAAAAACCTCAACGACGATTATGCCGTTGAGCGCCGTTCAGCATTAAAGGAAATGCATTTGGAGGTATTGCCTGTTTCGGTATTTTATGATTGGATGCGTTCTTTAGGTAAAGAGGGCGGCCAAAATAAATTCCCGCGTGTTCTTAAAAAGGACCAGCTATTGGATTGGGAACACTTTATTAATAAAGTTAAAACCATCAGCTAAGCTCATGGAAGGCGCAATTCTAAAAGGTTTTTTTGCAGGACTTTGGTTAAGTTTTTCATTCGGACCTGTTTTTTTTGCGCTCATACAGGAGAGTATTGAAAAAGGAGTAAAACAAGCGCTATGGTTTGATTTCGGGGTATTGCTCAGCGATTTGTTTTACATATTTCTGGCATTTTGGGGGGCAAGTTTTATAATGGGTAATGAGCAGTATCGGTTTATTATCGGCCTAGCTGGGGGTATTCTTCTGATAGGATTTGGATTGGCTCCCTTTTTTAAAAAGAAATATGCAGCCGAAGAAGTATCCATAACAACGATGGCGCCTACACGCAAAGGCTTGGCCGGTGCCGTTTTGAAAGGATTTATGATGAATTTGCTCAACCCTTCCGTTTTGTTTATTTGGTTTGCAGCAACATCGCTCGCTTTCACTACATTTTCAGGGAGCCTGCCATTAATTGGAATTTATTTTCTTGCCACATTGCTTACCTATTTTGGGCTTGATGTCGCAAAAGTTTATTTGGCATTAAAGCTCAAACCCTTGCTAAAGCGTTCGATTCTTGATTCAATTAACAAAATTTCGGGGGCCGTAATCCTTGGTTTTGGAGCCTATTTATTGTTTCAGACCATTAGAAAATAAAGTTCACCTAAATTAAAATTGCTCTTTAGCGATGTTGATTATAAGTTTTATTCGGCAAAGCTCATTAATAGGTTTTGATGCTAGGCTTTAGGTAGTTATGCGCTAATTCAAATGGTCTAATCAATATCAATTTAATGATTGATATTGGTCATTTATTGGGCACTTTTCTTATCACAACTTTGGGGTATAGATTTAATCCCATGTTTAAAACAGCACTTGTAACGGATATTCACCGCAGCAATCGCGAATGGCTCAATTTAATTCAGTTCTATCGCGATGAAATAAAAATAATGGAAAACCGCATGGCTGAGGTAGCCTCGAAAAATACGGGCAAAGAAGTATTATCGCGCTTGGAGCATTTTCAAAATCAGGCCATCATACATAAAGCACATTTAGATGATTTGCAGGGCGAAATTGTGCGACTTGAAGATATTATTACCGACGAGGTAAAAAAGAATAAAACAGCTTCAGACCATCGTCGTCATGAATCACCTGAAAAGATAAAAAACGCAATGGATTCGTTCCAAAAGTTGTTTTATCAGCTGCGTGAAGAATTTAAAGAGTACTTGATTAAAGTTTTGTAATGGTTGGTTCCTGATTATTCTGTTTTGAGCGAAAGAAGTTGGGCCAACTGCCCAACTTCTTTTTGTGTAGTGCCGTGGCCCATGCTAATTCGAATAAATTCCTGTGCTTGTTTTTTCGAAAACCCAATAGAAAGAGCCACATGCGAAGGCTCATCTGTTCCTGAATGACAAGCTGAACCCGTTGAAACACTGATTCCTGTTAATTTTTTGATGGTTTTGGCAGCTGTATGCCCTGGAATTCTGAAAAACGTTGTATTGCATAAGCGTTGATTTTGCATCCCTACAATATGAGCCCCCAATTTTTGTAAATCAAGTTCAAGTTCGGTTCTTAATGATTTTAAACGCACTTGACAATGATCTAACTCGCTTGCAGCCAGTTCTGCGGCAACAACCAATCCTACAGCACCTGCCACATTAACCGTTCCCGAACGCAAGTTAAATTCTTGTCCTCCTCCGTGAATGAGGGGGGGTAAAATGGGCCGTCTTTTGTTTTTTCTAATATACAAAAGTCCACTTCCTTTAGGCCCGCCAAACTTGTGCGCAGAAAGTACAGAAACATCAGCTCCTGAGGCGCCAAAATCAACATGCGTTTTGCCCACGGATGCACAGGTATCGCTTACCCAAAAACACTCTTTTGTTTTTAAGATGGATCTAATCTCTTCAAGTGGATTGATTACCCCGGTTTCATTGTTGGCATGCATGATACACACCATAAGCGTTTCGTGGGTTATTTTACGCTCCAGAAAATCAAGGTCGGGAATCCCATTGATATCAACAGGTAAAGTTTCGACTCTGAAACCAAAACTTTTAAGAAATTCTAAAGTGGCCAAAACGGCTTTATGCTCAGTAGGCGATGTTAAAATATGCTTTTTATGCGTACCAAAATTTTGGGCAATTCCTTTTATAGCCATATTCAATGACTCGGTTGCGCCCGAAG
>JBILCR010000184.1:0-4927 GCA_044353055.1 Flavobacteriales bacterium | reverse complement strand
GAGGTTCTGATTACTAGCGGCAACCTCCGTAAAACCGCCAGTCTGCAGGTAGTTAATCCATAAGGCTTCATTTTTTAAGCTAGCGAAAATGCAAGTTAATTGATGTAAAATCGCCCTTTTTACGTTGTTAAACTGTATATAAACTTGTAGGTTTGCACACGTAGTAACTTTTACATGCCCTTTTATCATACACTCGGCTCCATTCCGCCCAAACGCCATACGGTATTTGCTAAACCTAACGGCGGCATTTATTACGAACAGCTCTTCGGAACCGTAGGTTTTGAAGGCATGTCGTCGCTGTTGTACCATGTGCACAGGCCTACCATGGTAAAGGGAGTGCTTCAGTCGACAGATATGCGTCCTAAAATAGCGGTCGAAAAAAACATACTGTCGCGGAGATTAAAAGGGTTTTCGGTTGCCCCGCAGGATGATTTTCTGGAGAGCAGAAAAGCCCTGATGCTGAATACTGATGTGTGCATATCCGTGGCAGCGCCGCGGCAATCTATGCGCGATTATTATTATAAGAATGCCGACGCCGACGAAGTGTTGTTTATACATAAAGGCTCAGGCACTTTGAGAACGTTTTTGGGGAACATAGATTTTTCGTACGGCGATTATTTGGTTATTCCCCGTGGCATGATTTACTGCATCGAATTTAACGATACCGATAACCGTTTGCTGGTTATTGAATCATACAGCCCGGTATATACGCCAAAACGTTACCGCAACTGGTTTGGCCAATTGCTTGAGCATTCGCCTTATTGCGAGCGCGATATTCGCAAGCCGGCAAACCTCGAAACGCATGATGCCACCGGCGATTTTCTTATAAAAGTAAAAAAGCAACACATGCTGCACCAATATGTGTACGCTTCGCATCCTTTTGATGTAGTGGGCTGGGATGGATACAATTATCCTTATGCCTTCTCCATCCATAACTTTGAGCCTATTACCGGCAGGGTGCACCAACCGCCTCCAGTGCATCAAACCTTTGAAGCAGGAGGTTTTGTGATATGCTCCTTTTGCCCACGCTTATACGATTATCACCCACAGGCCATTCCAGCTCCTTACAATCACAGCAATATCGATTCAGACGAAGTGCTTTATTATGTGGATGGCGATTTTATGAGCCGTAATGATATTGGTCCAGGCCACTTCACCTTACACCCTTCGGGAATACCTCATGGCCCACATCCGGGAGCATACGAACGCTCAATAGGGAAAAAAGATACCCTTGAACTGGCTGTAATGATTGACACATTTAAGCCTTTACAGATTACCGAAGATGCCTTGGCTATAGATGACGGCACATATTGGAACTCTTGGATTGACTCTCAGCATTAATTACAATTCATAAAATGGAAACGCTTCAGCATACCAGCAACCAAACACATTCAACAGAAGACTTTTTGCCCCTTTTGGGAACCGATTATGTGGAGTTTTATGTAGGAAATGCCAAACAGGCCGCCTACTATTATCAAAGTGCCTGGGGGTATGAGCTTATTGCCTATGCAGGACCCGAAACAGGAGTAAAGGATAAAGTATCGTACGTATTGCAGCAGGGTAAAATACGTTTGGTATTGACGGCATCTTTATTGCCCGAGAGTGCTATCTCAGAACATGTTAAAAAGCATGGAGATGGTGTGCGTGTGCTTGCACTTTGGGTTGATGACGCGGCAAAAGCGCTTGAAGAAACGCGCAAGCGCGGAGCAAGAGTTTTTGAAGAATTGAAAATTAGCAGCGACAGCTTTGGTGAGGTACGTACCGCTTCCATTCATACCTACGGCGATACCTTGCATACGTTTGTAGAACGCAAAAATTATTCGGGATGCTTTTTACCCGGCTATCAGGCTACCGCTTCAAAAGTGCCTGTAAAAAGTGTAGGGCTAAAATTTGTAGATCATTGTGTGGGCAACGTGGGATGGGGCGAAATGAATACTTGGGTTAAGTTTTATGAAGATGTTTTAGGTTTTAGAGTAATAATTTCCTTCGACGATCAGGATATTTCAACGGAATACTCGGCCTTGATGTCGAAAGTTGTGGCCAACGGAAATGAATTTGTTAAATTCCCCATTAATGAACCGGCAGAAGGAAAGAAAAAGTCGCAAATTGAGGAATATCTAGATTTTTACCATGGGCCCGGCGTGCAGCATTTGGCTGTGGCCACCGATAATATTTTAGAAACTGTAGCCGAATTGCGGCGACGCGGGGTTGATTTTTTAGAAGTGCCTCAGACGTATTACGACGATTTAACGGCAAGGGTAGGAAATATTGATGAGGATATGGAAGATTTGAAAAAACTCAATATCCTCGTTGACCGCGACGATCAGGGCTATCTCTTGCAATTGTTTACTAAACCTGTTGAAGATCGACCCACACTTTTTTATGAAATTATACAGCGTAAAGGAGCACGGGCATTTGGGAAGGGTAATTTTAAAGCCTTGTTTGAGGCCATCGAACGCGAGCAAGCCCGTAGAGGAACTCTTTAATAACAATGAAATACCTGGTTTACATATTTCTACTTGGAATAACGTTTAGTGCATGCCAGTCGAACGATAAGCAAATAGCCATTGCTTACAACGACAGTTTGGTAACCCAGCAAATTGCTGTGGTGGATGCCGCAGTACGCTTGCAGGAAGCGCTCGATACCTACCATCGTAAAGACATGCAAACGTTGCATAAAGACTTTCAGGGGCAGATTAATTCCTCTCTGGCAAAAATTCAGGCTCAGAGCGACTTTGGTGGCGACTCTAACTTCAAAAAAGCTACTGAGCAATTTGTAAAAACCTATAAGCAACTGGCGCAGAACCAATACCGCGAGGCGGTAATGCTGTTGTCAAAAAGCGACAGTGTGTACACTAAAGCAGATGAGGCACGAATAAAACAATTGTTCGAAGCCATTGATAAAACTACCTCCCAGGCAGAACTTGAATACGAGCGCGAACAGGCAGCTTTTGCTACACGCAACCATGTGGAGCTAAAAAATTCAAAGCCCAACAAAAAATAACGGCATAAAATGCCCTTATTTATCCCAACCGGATTTAACAAATTTAGTTACAAAGGGAAAATCCATTGTTGAATAGCCATCAGAAGAAGAAATGGTTTTATACTGAACCTCAACGATAACCTCGTGGCCTTTTCCGTCTGCCAGAAGTTTCTTTAATTCAGCAACTCGGCTATTTGTTAATGCGATATAAGCAACACCAATATGATCAATAATAAGCGATAAATAATTACTGGGGGCTATTCCGTAGCCTTCCCAATACGTACTATTCAGATAAATCTCAGCACGAAAAACCGTGTTTGTTTTTGATTTCTCAGACTCAAAACTTGCAAGCGATATTTCATTATACCCAATCGTAGCTTCCCAATCTATTTTAAACCCTTGTACCGTTTTAGTCAAATAGAACGTATTGCCGTCAACAAAAACCTTAAAGGTTTTGCCGTTTTCGTAATTGCTGCCGGGCACATTAATCTTCGATTTCTCTACTAAGCTAGACTTAAACTGATCCTTGTAAGCATCGGCCATAATCGGTTTTACCTTATCGGCATTTATAACGTATTGAAGGCGGTCTTCCCACTTTTTAGATTTATAATAATTTTGGATTACATAAATAATCGAATCGGTTTCGTTTTTAGGAAGGGTCACAAATTTTTCTTCGGCCCCATTGGCTGTAAATGAGCGGAGCAAACTGTCGTTTTGGGCGATAAGTTTTTGAATAAGTTGTGATTGGCTTTTTACCTGAGCCTCTAAATCAAGATTTGTTTTTGTAACCAGACTCAAAGTGGTAGTCGTATTGGTGAGATTAATCTGAACATTCTTTAACTCGCTTTCAAGCACTTTATGCTTTTCATCCGATGCATTGAGGCGTATAAGAATTTGTTTGTTCTTAATCTCGAGCGAATCAATTTGGCCCTGTAGGTCTTTTTTGCTTTGAGCGTGTGCCGCAAGATGTAGCAGAAATATAAAAAGGGTAAATAATCGAGTCATGTTCGTAAAGATTCAAAAGCAAAAAGCTGGTTCAAAGCGGCAAAATTACACAAATCGCCGATAGTTCGGCACATTGCACTACAAAGGTTTAAGAGATAATTTTACGTGAATATAATTTCCGCTCGAATACGCTCAAATTCCTGATAATTGTAGCGCCTCAACGGATGGAAGTGTTATTTTTGTGGGTTCGATATTTAGTATACCATGTCAGCATTAAACAGAAAACGCATTGCCGATTGGTTGGCACATACGCCCGGAGTTACCATTGAGGGACTGAGCGGATGGGTGCGCACCAAGCGTGGAAATAAAGAAATAGCATTCATTGCCCTTAACGACGGATCTACCATTAACACCATACAGGTGGTGGCTGAATTGAATCGCTTTGACGAGGAGTTAATTCGCAAAATTCAAACCGGAGCATCAATAAAAGTAGGCGGTAAACTGGTTGCCTCGCAAGGCTCGGGCCAGACGGTAGAAGTATTGGCCGAAACCATTGAACTGCTGGGCGAAGCCGATGCCGAAAAATTTCCTTTACAAAAGAAAAAGCACACGCTTGAATTTCTGCGCGAAATTGCCCATCTGAGGCCACGTACCAATACCTTCGGTGCCATTCTCCGCATCAGGCATTCGCTGGCATTTGCCGTCCACAAGTATTTTAACGACCACCATTTTTATTACATCCATGCTCCCATCATAACGGGATCAGATGCTGAGGGTGCAGGCGAAATGTTTCGTGTAAGTACGCTCAACCCCGAAAATTTACCCAAAAAACCAGACGGCACTATCGATTATAGTCAAGATTTTTTTGGAAAAGAGGCCAACCTTACCGTTTCGGGTCAACTCGAAGCCGAACTGGCGGCGCTGGCGCTTTCGCGGGTGTATACATTTGGACCCACTTTTAGGGCCGAAAATTCGAACACCGCCCGTCATCTTGCCGAA
>JBILCR010000004.1:0-16376 GCA_044353055.1 Flavobacteriales bacterium | reverse complement strand
GGTGAACGTAAATCGTGTGATGCCGAGTAAACAAAACGGTCGAGTTCAAAATTGATTTTTTCGAGCTCGGTATTCTTTTTTTGAAGCTCATCCATCGAATTGTAGCCTCCCATTTTCGAGGCTCCATTCTCGTTTATTATTTCCGGCAAAAGGGATACTTCATCCGGTTGAAGTGTGAAGTTAATCTTGCTAAAAAATATTGCCGATGCCGGAATTTGACGTCCCACGGCAATTAGGTATATGTAAGAATTTTTTGTTCTGATTTCGGTGCAAATGCGAATTAATTCTTCATGGGAACCTTCGCTATTAATAATTACAATCGAAGGGTGTTCAATAGTTATTGAAGCTTCTGAAAACAGAATTATATCTACAGGGAACTGGGGTAAAGCAGCGCAAATTGATTGGAGCTGCTCTGTTTTTTCTGACTTGGTAAATATGTAAATCTTTGAATTCACTTAGTATTTAAAGTGTAGCAATTTATAAATAATAAAGGGTTTCGTAAAAAGCGAACTCATTTTCCTGCTCGGGGTGTTAATAATTATTAATAGTTCAGCGACAGGTTAAAATTTCTGAAATCAAACATCGGTTTTAAACATTTTCTTACATCGGGTTTGGTCTTTAGTGTTTTTGTTAAGTATTACAAAATGAGTGATTTGCGATTTTTTTGCTCTGAATTTATGTTGAATTCGTCACCTAAATAGCATGTGTAAGGAAGCTTTGGCGGGTTGGATAACTTATTTCTTTAAAGCCGAGTAACATTGTGTGTATCAAATAAACAACGAAGGCCATGTTAAAACGTTCACTTCAATTCGTACTTATTTCGCTCTTTGTTCTGGCGGCATCTTCGCTCATAGCGCAAACAAATGGTGATGGAAAAAGAAGGTATCGGGTTACGGCCTTTAAGGCCAGCAATACCGAAGTAACTAGCCTTTCGAATACTGCAGATGCATTTCCTAAATCAACGTTGTATGTACCTTCTGCCTTTACTCCCAATGGAGACGGCATAAACGATTCTTTTGGCATAAAGGCTAAGAATGTTAGTGAAATTAACCTTCAGATATTTAATCGCTGGGGTGAGTTGATTTTCGAAAGTCAGGAAATTTCGAATACATGGGACGGATCGTATAAAGGTACTCCCATCAATTATACTGATGTGTTTGTATATACATTAAAGGCAAAAGGGGTAAACGGCAAACCTCTTCCCGAAGAAAACGGCACAGTAACACTAGTAGCAGACGGTTCTGTTAACTAATATCATTAAAAATAAAAGCTATGCAGCAACTTTACCGCTTTATCCCTCAATTATTTTCGGCTTTATTTTTAGTGTTTTCAGGCTTGGCATATGGCCAAAGCCCTGTTGCCGGATTTACTGTAGCATCCAATCAGGGATGCGCACCTTTCAGCGTTAACTTTACCAATACCTCTACCGGGGCCCAATCGTATCAATGGAATTTTGGGAACGGCAATTTTTCAACTTTGGTAAACCCGCAGAACGTATTTATTGCCCCCGGCACGTATACTGTTACTTTAACGGCAACCGCCCAAGGTGGTGCAACCAGCACTTTTTCAGCTGATATTACAGCAATGCCTGGCCCAACACCAGCGTTTTCGGTTAACGATAACGAGGGTTGTGAAGATCAAACAGCATTTTCATTTACCAATTCAAGTATTGGTGCTACCTCGCATTTTTGGGATTTTGGCGATGGTACCTCTTCCTTGTCAACCAATCCTACCAAAATATATAACACGCCGGGCAATTATTCGGTGAGTTTGCTTGCTACAAATGCCGTAGGATGTCAGTCGGTATACACGCTTAACCAAAACATACAAATTAATCCGGTGCCAACCGCTGCATTTCAAATTTCTGCCTTGTCGGTATGTGCGCCAGGAACTCCCTTCCAGTTCACTAACCAATCTATTGGGGCAAGCAGCTACCTTTGGAATTTTGGCGACGGTACTACTTCAACCGCGGCTAATCCTTCAAAGTCATACGCCAATCCGGGAACTTACGTTGTGAGTTTGGTAGCCGGAAACGCATCAGGGTGTTACGATACACTCACCTATTCAAACTCTTTATTGGTTAGAACCCCTATACAACCTCAGTTTTACGCAAACGACAGCAGCGGATGTATTCCTTTTTCATCAACCATCAGCGCGGTGAACGTACCCGGTGCATCGTACCTTTGGAATTTCGGAAACGGACAGCAATCGCAAGCCGGTTCATTTGTTGCAAACTATCCAACCGCAGGAGTTTACGATGTGTCCTTACAAATAACCACTTCAGGCGGATGTGTGTACTCTACAACGGTTAATGATTTCATTCAAGCCTATCCCAAGCCTACAGCAAGTTTTACGGTTCAAAATGCTACCGGATGCTCTCCACTCACTGTGGGATTGGATAATTTATCATTAGGAGCCACATCGTACGCCTGGCAGTTTAGCGAAGGTGCGAATTCAACATTGTTTGAACCATCGCATACCTACTTTGGGAATGGCCCGCAGTGGGTGCGTCTTACCGCTACCAATCAATACGGGTGTACCCATCAGCAAACCATTAATACCATATCGGTAACTGGTCCAAACGCAGCGTTCACCGCTTCCGATACCGCAGGATGCCCGCCGTTTAACGTACAATTTACCAACCAGTCAACCGGTGCGAGTTCGTATTTCTGGAGTTTTGGAAACGGAGCTTCAAGCACACAGGCCAATCCATCTGTAAGTGTGGGTCAATTGGGCGTATATGATGTAATGCTTGTGGCACTCAATGGAGCCGGTTGCCGCGATACCCTTATTGTCGAAGATTATTTGCATGTTCAGTACGAAGAAGTGCCCTATAATGCTCCCGAACCGGTTTATGCTTGTGCTCCGTTCACAGCATCGTTTAATCTCGAAAATACTTCAGCAAGTTCATACTTGTGGAATTTTGGCGACGGTACCACATCTACAAGCCCCAATCCAAGCCATGTGTATACCGAACCGGGCGATTATATCGTATCGTTGGTGTTAAATACCGGTGGCGCATGTATGCAGAGCTATACGGTATATCAGGAAGTTCATATTGAAGGTGTTGTTCCGGTGTTTACCACTACTTATGGTGCCTGTCCTCCATTTCCGGTTACGTTTCATGTAGATACTACAAACGTAGCATCTTATTTATGGGATTTTGGAGATGGCACCACTTCAACAGAAGCAATTCCCACACATACTTATCCCAATAATAATGTGCATCACGTGAGCTTAAACGTGGAAACAGAATTAGGTTGTACCTATTCCTACGTAGGATTTAACTCGGTAAATTTTGCATCGATGCAAGCAAATTTTATAAGCTATTACGATCCTGAAGATGAGTTTCCGGTTGCTGTTTCGTTTCAAAGTCTTAATCCTAATGCTACGGGATGGTTGTGGAATTTTGGCGACGGATCTACATCTACCGATGAAAATCCCGTGCACATTTATCAGGTTGATGGCGATTATCAGGTGAGCCTTACCATAACCACAGCCGAATGTACCGTTACTTCATCGGGATCTGCATTTGCCGATGAGGCCATAGCAGAAAATCAAGAATCGGCATCGGGGGGGAGTTCAGGCGGTGGTGCAGCGGTTCAGGTTGAGCCTATGATTGTTTGTGCGCCCGCTACCATTTACTTCTTTCGTCAGGACACCACCCATCAAGTAATAAGCTGGAATTTGGGTGATGGAACTACTTCAAGCGAAACTATGCCCATCCACCAATACACCGAACCGGGTATTTACAATGTGTTTTACATAGCCAATACACCATATGGAGTAGATACGTTTAGCTATCCGCAAACTATTTTGGTAGGTGGCGGTACTCCCAACTTTAGCGTAAATGCAATAGAGGCATGCGATTATGCCGAAATCACTGTGGCAGTTTCAAATTTAGGCATGGTCGATAACCTAACGTGGACATTTGGCGATGGTTTTACATCCAATGCCCCAAGTTTAACGCATCAATTGGAGCACATCAACTCATCGTATCTGGTGCAACTCGAGTATGAAGATACCTTAGGTTGCGTTTCTAACAGCATGGAAAGTGTGCTTCCGAGCACCAATTTACCTACGATCACTTATCCCGCTGCTGTTTGTAACGACACCATCCACTTTGTAAATAATTTTGCTTCGTATCCGGGATATACCTTCACTTGGGATTTTGGAGATGGCACCACTTCAAACGCGCCAAGCCCCTACCATTACTATGCGGTAGAGGGTGTGTATCAGGTTAGTTTAACCTACACTACCTCACAAGGATGCGAAAATTCATTAACCTTACCATCAGCCATTACTTTCGCGAATCCGGTTCCTGCTTACAATACCGATGCTGATTTTGAAGGATGTGCGCCACATACATTTTCAATGGCCAACATAAGTCCAAACGTATCGCAAGTGGCTTGGTTTTACTCTGATGGATCATGGGGCCTCGCAGCATGGAACGGCAGTCAGTATGTGAATCCGGTGAATAAGACATTTGCACAGCCAGGTGTTTACGGTTTTGCGCAGCGTGTAACCAGCAGCTTGGTGCCGGGTTGTACGGTTCAAACAAATTTTGATTCAGTAATTACAGTGCATGGTGCAGATGCTTCGTTTACCGTAAACCAGAGTGGAATTTGTATTCCTATCCAAGCCTCTTTTAATCCAAACAGCACCGACGCTATTAGTTGGAACTGGAATTTTGGTAACGGAATTACTTCAAATCTCGAAAATCCTGTTATTGATTTTGTTACCGAGCCGGCCGATTCATTTTCATTAAGTATAACCACTATTCACGGTTGTGTTGATTCTACTACTCAGGCCGGTCTTAACTTACTTGACCCTCAAATAGAAGCGAGCTATACCGGGTTTTGCAACCCATTGCATGTTGAGTTTAGTGGTTCTAGTGACGGTATGATTGATTGGGAATGGGATTTTGGCGATGGAAATACCGCTTCGGGCCAAAGCGTGTCGCACGTTTACACCCAAGATGGAAATTATCTGGCCACGTTAATAGTTACAACCGCCGATAATTGCCGCGATACCGTTACCATGGAAGTTCCCATCTTGGTAAATGGCCCCAATGCCGGTTTTACTTCTCCCACACCCGCAGGTTGTGCTCCTTCTGTAGTAGAGTTTTTTGATGCCTCACAGGAAGCGGTTTCATGGCTTTGGGATTTTGGCGATAACTCATCATCCACCGAACAAAACCCTGTTAAACTTTACGATCAACCCGGAGTGTACGATGTGTCGTTAATGGTAACTGCCGCTTCGGGCTGCACCGACACTTTGCTCATGAACGATTTCGTAACGGTTCTTGGGCCAGGTACTTCCTTCTCTGTTTCGGCACAACACAACTGCATCGGCGCTAATGTTCAGTTTACCGATTTATCAAACGGTTCAGTTGAATGGGAATGGAATTTTGGTGAAGGTTCTACCAGTACCGAGCAAAATCCAAGCTTTACCTATGCCGATACCGGATCGTATGTGGTTACCTTGTTTTCAAGCGATACTTTGGGATGCAGCGCATTTTATACCATCCCGCTTCCAATTGAAATTCATCCGTTTCCTGTTGCAGCATTCACGCCCGATGTAATGGCCGCCTGTGCGCCAATGACGGTAAACTTCGATAATCAATCAAGCGGTGCATCTACCTATTCGTGGACCTTTGGCAACCAGGCCAATTCGGTACAGGAAAATCCTTCCTTTACCTTTCAACAGGCGGGAACCTATGCTGTGGGAATGATTGCATCCACCGAGTTTGGTTGCAAGGATACAGTCGTAATCAACAACTTTGAGGCATTGTTGGTGCCTGTTGCTCAGTTTACTTTAGATCATGCTGAAGGATGCACGCCACTTTCGGTGGGCTTTATGAATGCGTCTTATAACACTGAGGCTCCGAGCTATACCTGGAACTTTGGAAACGGAACTCAATCGGCCGATTTAAATCCCAATACCGTTTATTTTAATCCAGGATTTTATTCGGTTAGTTTGGAGGTTCAAAACGCAAACGGCTGTGCCGACACCTTACTTATTCCACAATTGGTGCAGGTATTCGATACTTTGCCTGCTCCTGCAACGCCCATTTTACGGGTAACTGTGGCGAGCGGTCAATCAGTAACTATTGATTGGGAGGAATCTACAGCACCTGATTTTGGGGCTTACGAATTATACCAACGCATACAAGGTGCAGAAACATGGGAAATGATTGCCACCATTGCCGATCCACATACCATCACCTTTACCAGCCAGGGCTTAAATACGTTTGATAATGTTTACTGCTACCGTTTGGTAACGCGCGACCGTTGCGGATATACCGTGAACATTGATGATTTGGTGATACATTGCACCATAAACATCGAAACCAGTACAGCAAGCAACAATACAGTAGATGTATTCTGGACACCTTATGTGGGTAAAATGCCGCAGCAGTACCGCGTTTACAGAGCGCAGCAAGACGGAAGTCTTGTAACCGACTTGGGAACAGTGCCGGGCGATTCAACGCATTTTAACGATAATTCCGTTTATTGTCCAGAGCCTTACCGTTACTTCGTTATTGCCGAAGCATTAAACGGCCAATTGCATGTTGAGTCATCATCTGATTACGATCATAGTGCACCAATTCAAAATCTGTTTGCTAACCAAAAAGTGGATCTTACCCGATCTACTGTAGTTGACGACCGTTCTATTTTAACCGAATGGACTGTGCCTCAGATCATGGGACAACGTGTAAACGGATATAAATTATACCGCTCTATCGATAATGTGAATTTTGAGTTGATAGCATCGCTCCCTGAGTATCAGCTCGAATACCTCGATCTTCAGGTGGATGTTCACAAGCAAAAATACTATTACGCAGTAATGGCTACCAATTCATGTAATTTAACAGGTATTGAGGGTCAAACCAGCGAAAATATTGTTTTGAACGTTGAAGCCCAAGACGACCTGCATTTTCGCCTCGACTGGACCTCTTACGAAAGCTGGGGGGCACACGGTGTTGGCTTTTACATGATCGAGCGCCAGAACGACGAAGGCGACTGGGAAGTGGTGAAATCGGTTGGCGGCAATGTAACTACTGCTGTTGATGAAAATTAATAAGTTGCTTGGTCGTTCATACATAAATCCTCTATATTAGAGGCCAAAAGGTGCGATATGATCAAGTTCAAGAGCATTGTTCTTCAATTAAAAGAGGAGGAATTTAATGCCTTATGCAGGCAATTCGTAGAAACAAAAGCAGATAAATACCTGCGTTTGCTGCAATTATATCGTGAAAACCGCTACACCGACGAGGAAATTCAAGAGATGCTGAGTGTAAATACCTCCGCGTACTACACCCTCAAATCGCGCTTGTTTGATAAGATTCAGGATTTCCTCACCAACAATATGTCGACGCCCATCATCGACTTGTTGCGTAAGGTGGCAAATATTCCTACCTTAATTTACGATACCCACCGCGATACGGCCATTGCCATTTTAACGAAGCTGGAGTCGGAGCTTCAAAACTACGATATGCCGTACGAACTTTCGTCGGTATACAATGCGCTTAAAAAGTTGCATATTCATTCGCCAAAGTACTATGAATACACGCAAGCTTATAACCGCCACTTAGCCTATACCATTGCCTTAGACAAGGCCGAAGACCTTCTGAATTCCTTCATGAAAACGTTGGGCGACTATTACGTTTCGCGCACTAAAAGTCAAGTAGATTACCTGGCCTTAGTTAAGCAGGAAATGTCAAATATCTGCAGTTTGTATGACTCGCACCACATGCAGATATACAAAAGTATTGTAGATATTTCGTTTGCCTTATATGTGCCCAATACAGAGGCTGTTAAGGACGATGAGCCCGTGGAGGATGTTTTATTGAAGATGGAAAAAATCTTCAGTACATATAATAAAGATACCAACTATCAGTACTTGCAGTTGGTGTTTAATTTCTTGGCATTTGAGTATTACCACAAACTAAATCTTCCCAAGAAAGAAGCGAAATACTTCGAGATTTTAGATAAGAAACTGCAATCGTTTCTCTTATTTAATCATTGCTGTTTTACATCCAAGTTTCTTATCTCTAAGATCGAACGCCACATGGAGGCGGGTACTGAGGCCGATCTTTATGAATTTAATAAAACGGCCCTACAAAATTACGAGCCCGATAAAAACGATGTTCCCAATTACATCAACTACGCCAAGTACATTGCAGCTTCTGCATTTTATGCCAAGAAGTATCAGGAAGCCGTTCAAATACTTAACGGTTTGATTAATGATGTGAGCTTTAAAAATTATCCGCATACCGAAATTGAGGTTAAGCTATTGCTTGCCTTAAATTATTCGATGATCAATAAATACGATCCGGCTACTTCATTGCTGCGCTCCGTAACCCGAAAAATTCGCGAAATCGAAGACGATATGGGCTACGAAAATGCGCTCATTTTCTATAAGATTTTATCGCTGCAGATGAGTTCTTCAGCCCGTCAGGTGGACCAAAAAATAACCCAACTCTTTGCTAAATTCGAACTTCTCAATCAGAAGTCGAACCGCATGCTGGAGTATATAAAGATCGACGAAGCATTTATCAAACAGCTCAGTCAGGTGGTGAAGCGGTAATCGCTAATTAGGGATACAGTAAAAAGTCCCCAATCAAAAAAGCAGGTGTTGTAATGTAACTATTGGAGTTTCGTTAAAGTTTCTCCAAGTGATCTTTACTTAAAGGTTTATTCAAAAAGGAATACACACCTTTAACTTGCATGGCACGCTTTTGATCTACAGGGCTTAATGAGCTGGTTAAGAATACAATTCTAACTTTCTCGTAAATTTTGGGACAGGTTTTCTGAAATTCTTCGGCAAACTGAAAGCCATCCATTATGGGCATGTTGATATCTAAAAATATGACCTCTGGAAGTAATTCTTCAGGAAATTGAGCACGCTCAAAATTGGCTAAGAACTCAATGGCACTTTTAGATGAGGTATGCACATAAATACGGTCGGCAAAATTGCATCCTTCCACCATTTTCTGGTTAATGAAATTGTCAATCTCGCTATCGTCGATTAACATAACGGTGGCATACTTTGCTTTCGGTTTCTTTATGCTCATAACCAATGAATTTTACGCCCTAAAAATAAGTAATTTAAATTCTGTTTAAGGGCATCACCGAATTAAATTTATATCATAAAATGCGGTGGCGTTAAAAAAACAGCCTAACCTGCACCCCCCCAACATGAACGGTCTTAGCATTGCTCGACTTGCGTCCGTCGTAGTTTATAGTTATCTGCATGTTATTGGCTAAGGTGCGTTGATAGGTCAATCCCCAGGTATAATTTTGTCCGTTGCTTAAGCCTTCCATAATTTCAAAGGCTACTGGGGTATTGCTTTGACCGTTGTATTTTATAAGAATAAAATTCACACGGCCTGTAAAACTGCCTTTTTCGGCTTCGCTGTATTTCAAATCTACGCCTGCCGTTTGACTGCGTGCATTTTCGCCGTTTGGCACTATAATATTTTTCTTTGAGCCGTATTTGTAAGATAGGTTGAGTCTGAATTTTACATTAGGCTGGTAGGTAACGGCGGGGAATATTTCGATGTATTTAATCGAAAAATCGCGGCTGCTGAAAAAATCTGCCTTGCTTGTTTTTTGTCCGCTGCGCCATTCGGTGTTCAACGTAAACCGATCACCGGCATTCCATCGCAGTCTGTGGTTAGAAAAACGATTGCTTCGCGACTCTAATCCATTGTTGAGCAGGGCTTTATTTGAATTTTGCTGCCAGTTAAATTCAATGCCTACTTTGCCTTGGCTGCGATTAAAAAACACCGAATTCCTCAGCGCCTGATTAAACGATATCAAATCAGGGTCTTCAACGCCGTAGGTAAATGGATTAAAAGCTTTTGCCTCATTCTCGGTTTTGCTGCGGCCGTCAATTTTGAGCGCACTTTGAGCCGATATTCGGGCAATGAACTTCTTGATGCCTTTTTCTTTTTGCCATTTGGTTGGGGCTTTCAGCATTAGACTTTGGCTAAACTGATTGCTATACACCTTTATAAAATCGGTGGTGGGAATAAAAACACGGATGTAACGTGCCTGATCGGGGAAGGCCGCCAATTCAAACTCGTTCAGTTCTTTAATGCCGTTATTGTTGTAGTCGTTCCAGCTGTAAACTCCCTGTCCGGGCTGCACTTCGAGGTAGCTAAATTCTTTTCGGCTTTCGAGTCCGCTTCCAGCTTCGTAGAATAAGGAGGAAACCACACTGCCTTTCAAACCTTTTAAATTCAATTCAAGTCGATTGAGTAGGCTTCGTTCGGGAGCCTGATTGCTTAATAGCGTGTCGCGGATGTAAAGATTGCGCACCGCACTTGAGGCGCGAATCTGCAAAACTTCGTTTTTATTCCAATCGGTTGATACACCAAAGCTTTCAGCAAGAGCATAGTTTTTAAGACGGCGGTCAAACACTCCATTATCGGTTCGCTGTCGGTAAAATAAATTAAACTTTTGGCGTGCGGTGTCTCTGTTTTGTAAAAATACCTGCCGATCATAAAAGGCATACGAGCTTTTATCCAGAGTGTCGTTTTGCAAAAGATTCTGTTCCAGTTCGTCTTTGTAGCCCAGCTGCACCTTCCAAATTTCTTTACTTAACAGTGATTTGTGCCTATAAAAATGCGCGTCCAAAATTTCGCCGTTATTTTGAGTTATGCTGCCCGAGTAATTAAGGTTCCATCCTTTTTCCTGTAATGCTGTATTTAAGGCATGCTGTTGTGCATTAAAGGTGTTTTCTTTTTGGTAAGCCGTAAGCAGATAGGAGATCTGTCCAAGATTTTGCTTTGAAAAGGCAATATTAATTCGCGGTAAAACTTCGTTTTGAGGCGCCATCGATAAAAATCCGCTGTTCCAGTCGCGGTCAAACTCAACATTACGAAAGCGTTCCTGAGGCGAAAAATTCCGATTTACATATTCCAGGCTAAAACTGCTGGCCAATTGCCAGGGCATACTGTCTTTGCCAATATTGCGTGTGTAATTGAGTGCCGAACGGGCCGCCCAACCTATGTCGTCATCGCTATCTAACGCAGAGAAGGTGTTTTTATCGTTCACCGAATGGGCCAGCTCCGTTTGTAGGATTAGTCCATCTCTTAGTTTAACATCAAAACCTAGTGTGGTAAGCTGCTTTTTGCCCGGCGGCACCAACTGATATTTTGCAACGTGTGTTCCCTGTGGTATGCCGTTTACTGGAGCTACCCATAAATACACTCTGCCATTGGCGGCCGAACTGGCTTGAATATAATCGCCTTTATTAGCGCCAACTTGTGTAAACACAGCGCGGTAATGAGCCGAGTCGGGATTGGTGCTATACACCAATATGTTATTGTAAACAATGCTGGCTACCGTGGTATCTATACGTTTATACAAAATGGCATCGGGCGAAAAGGCTACACTGTCGGCCGAGGCTACCAATGCTTGCGAAAGCGAGTCGCCTGCTTGGGTAAGTGCCTTTTTTTGTTCCTCATTAAGCGGTTGCTGCAGCGGTTGGTTCTTCGAATCCTGTTCGAGGTAGTAATTTAATCTAAGATTTACGCGCTCCGTTGCCACTTCTTGATTAAAATATACCAGGCTGCGCGCATAGTTTCGGTCGGTATATTCAAATTCCACAAAAATGCGTAGGTCTTTGGTCATCAATATTTTTGCAGTAAACGAAATTTCGGCATTATTGTAATCAATGATGTAATCATTTTCCTGCCCGCGCTTCAACAATCGCCCGTCGATATAGACCTTCTCCGAACCCGAAAGCACCACTATATACTGCTCATTTTGAATTCCCTTTAATCGGTAGGGCCCCTGGTTTCCTTCAATGGCTTGTATGGAGTTTCGCGCAAACCGGCCTCGGGCAACGGCAACACTTGCTCCACTTTTAAGTTTTAGCGGAGCCGCGTTTTTAAAGGGTTTTACCTCTTGTCGCGTAGTAAAACTTCCGCCTTGCAACCTTTTATTGAAGTTCATAAAATACGACTCGGGACGTGTTATTTGAAAATCGCCCACGATAAGTTTGGAGCGTTGGTCGGAAAGTTGAATAAACACCTTGTCAAAGTCTTGCAATTGCTGTGTGTTTCCGTCGGGTTGTATAGGAATGTTTTCGTCGGTAATGGCAGCACTTATATCGATTTCGGGCGAGAGTTTACCTGAAAGCTGGAGGTTTAATGCCGAGTTTACCGCCAAATCCTGATTGTTGCCTACGCTGATGCCGCGTGAGAGCGATCCCGATTTGTTGAGGCCCGAAAACGAAGCTTGCGACTTATCGCGATTTTGCGGGGTATATAAAAAAGGGTTGCCAATTCCGCGTTCAGCGGCGGTGCTCATTCGACGATTGGGATTGCTATAAACCTTTGAAAATAAAAATGGAAAAACGCGGTATTCCACCACCAGCGTATCGAACTGAGGGGTTTGCGTTTTTCTAATTAAAAGTGCTTTTTCGGGAATTAGGAGGTATTTCGATGAAAACGCTGCGTTGTTTAACACCTTGAATGATTGAGCCTGTATGCTTACCGTGTCTATCTGTGTAGTGTCTTGTTCAACAACTACCGTTTTTTTTCTGTACGAGCTCCACTGTGCCTCGGCTTTGGGTAGCTGGCTTAAGAAAATAATGAATGTCAGTAAAATAACGCGGTACACAAATTTCCACTCGGTCCAATATACAACAAAACATAACGGAATATGTGCCAAGTTATGCTGCGTTTTGGCCAATTTTATGTTCATGGGCAAAATAGTTTTATCAAAACCTCACGATTCAAGCGGTCTAAGGCCTATTTATTTGCATACAGGGTGCAGAACCCATCGTCGGAAATGCTGAGGGTTATGGCAAAATAAGGTGTGCCGTAATTATTTGTTTGCATTCTTTTTCCGCTGCAACATCGATCATTTTATAAATATGGTTTATGAGGTAGGGCATAAGTTTGAGGAGGATATTATTCACGATGAATCCCAATTTTCCATACAAACAGCGGCGCCAAATCCGAATAAAAAATCATTTTTAATATCTAGAATAGTTGATACGGATGCCGATGGCCGTTATCTGTTTTACTTCATTGCCCATCAATTTCCTTGTATTCGGTGAACAATCGGTTTGTTTTTGGAGCCGTTTGTCTACTTTTTATATATACTGCATTCAATTATAGTGCTATATAATTCTTAAAATACATGAGCTATTGCTGAGTTTAAGATAATTCATCCAAAGGCGAATAAATAAGTTTTAAATTCAAATAATTCGCCCATAAACGAAAATAAATTATTTTTGTGAAAAATATTAGGTTATGGACGAGATATTGCAGTCTATTGAGCGCTTTAATTTCTGGACTAAACAGGATTTTCATGCCGGGTTTTCGAGGCCTCTATATCTCGACAAGATCTCGAAATACCTGAATAACTCATTGGTGAAAGTGCTGGTGGGGCAGCGTCGCAGCGGCAAAAGTTACATCTTGCGCCAAATAGCCGAACAGCTTATCCATTCGGGAGTTCCGCCTCAAAACACCCTTTTTATAAACAAGGAATTTTTGGAATTTGATGCCGTACAGAATTATAAAGATTTGGACCAGCTTATACGGGCTTACAAAACCAAGTTTAAGCCCAAAGGCAAAGTGTATTTGTTTATAGATGAGATCCAGAATATAGTGCAATGGGAACGCTTGGTAAATTCGTATGCACAGGATTTTAGCGAGAGCTACGAATTGTTCATTAGTGGCTCCAACTCGCGCATGTTGTCGGGCGAATTGTCGACATTGCTTTCGGGGCGCTACATCACATTCGAAATATTTCCCTTTAGTTATGCCGAGTATGTAAGTGTTTTAAACTTAGAACGCGGCAAATCGAGTTTTATAGCCTATTTACAATCAGGCGGTTTGCCCGAACTGATGCATTTGCCCGATGAAGAAACCAAGCGCCATTATGTATCGGCTGTTAAGGATACGGTGTTGCTGCGCGACATTATACAGCGTTATGCCATAAAAGACCCTAAATTGTTGGAAGATATCTTTATCTATCTCATCAACACATCATCCAATTTGCTTTCGATAAATAATATTGCCAAGTATTTTAAAAGCCAGGGGCGTAAAACCAGCTTCGATACCATCGCAAATTACATAGGCTATATCGAAGATTCGTTTTTGGTTCATCGGGCCGAACGTTTCGATATACGGGGCAAGGAAACCATCGCCGGAAACGCAAAATATTACAGCAACGATCAGGCTTACCGAAATTATCTGTTTGCGGGATACAGCCACGGAACCGGCTACCAGCTCGAAACCATCATTTATCTCGAGCTTAAGCGGCAGGGTTATGAGGTATATACCGGAGTTTTGCCGCAAAAGGAAGTGGATTTTGTTGCACGCAAAGCCGACCGTGTATTGTATGTGCAATGTGCCTATCTTTTGGCCGACGAATCTACCGTAAAGCGCGAGTATTCGGCACTAAATGCCATAAGCGACCACTACGAGAAATGGGTGTTGAGCTTGGACGATATAACGTTTCCGGTGCAAAACGGAATACGGCATTTGCAGGCCTGGGAGTTTGATGCAAAGTTTAACTTGGCTTAACTCTATGTGGCGAAAGAAATATCTTAACTAATTCTAGGATTGCAGTATGCGAGGTTCCTCGTTCGCGAATTTTGCCTCTGAATGGTATGAACACGTCCGATATTTTCGATTACAACCGAAAAACCTCTGCTAAATTTTTGGAGTAAAACGCTGAATTTAGAACATTTTGGGTTGAAGTTCAATAGGCAATGAACAGGTTCCAACATCGCAACAGTGGCGATAAACGCCGACTTATTGACGAAAATTGTGGTTTACTATGTGTTTTCGTTTATAATACAACCAACTTTGGTTTCGAAACATTATTTAACACTATTAACAAATGATAAAGCGGGAAGTATACTTAGAACCACTTTCGGCTTCCATAAAACATTCATTTTAATTAGTGTTTGCTGCTATCGAAAGGAATCTGATGAAGATGCATTTTTTGGGGAGTATTTTGCTTTAAGGAGTTCGCGCAGGAATTGAATTTCTTCGCGCAATTCGGCAATGTATCGCTCGTATAATTCTCTTTCGGCAGAAATTGTTGAACTTTTATTGTTGCTTTGAGTTCCAACTTGGCTTTTATGCCGGTTAGAATTTTGAATTGAAAGAGAATCATCCTCACCAATAAGCGCTACAATTTTCACTTGTAATATTGTGCTTAATTCATGCAATCGTTTAAGGGGTATTTTATCGGGATTTTGCTCCATCATTGAGTATGCTTGCTGGGTTAATCCGAGCATATTTGCTACATATTCCTGCGAATAACCCTTGCTTGCGCGCAGCATCTGAATATTTGAAGATATCGTCTTTTTCATTTTTGTAAATTACAAGAATAAATTGTTTGAGTAGATTATTGAGCGTCGTAAATTTGAAAATATTTAAACATTTAGTGCGTATAATATTTTTTTATGAAATTAAAAATTCTTTTAATATTTTCTTTGCTTTTTGTTGGTGCACGTGCCCAGAGTTCATTGCAATTCCAGCTAAATAAGCAGGGAGATGGTAGTTGTCCAGGTGGTTCTGTTGAATTATCGGTTACTACATTTGTGAGTTTGAGTACAACTGCAGTTAGCGGCATTACTGCAAGTTCCGCCATAAGTGGCGGTTCAATAACTAACGACGGGGGTAAGCCAATTACCCAACGCGGGATCTGTTATAGCACAAGCCAAAACCCCACAACAGCCAACAATACCACAATTAATGGTAATGGACTTGGTACTTTTACAAGTAATCTTTCAGGTCTATTACCAAACACAACTTATTACGTGCGTGCATATGCAATAAATAATTCAGGTGCGTTTTATGGGAATGAAATAAACTTTACTACAAGTAGTTTAGTTAACCCGACAGCCCACAGTTGCGGAGCCGAAAACGTTCACAACCCGAATCTTACTTATGGTGCCATGACTGACCAAGAAGGTAATGTTTACAAAACCATTGTAATAGGGACACAAGAATGGATGGCAGAGAACTTAAAAACCAGCATTTACCGCAATGGCGATCCAATTGAAAATGTTACAAATGATAATGAGTGGTCTGGATTAAGTACTGGCGCTTGGTGTTTTTACAACAACGACAGCCAGTACAATTGCCCTTATGGTAAATTTTATAACTGGTATGCAGTTACTGATCCACGCAATCTATGTCCTGCGGGGTGGCATGTGCCAACTGATAATGAGTGGACTATTTTAATAAATTATTTAAATCCGAACACTAATAGTAGTGGCAATATCACTAACTCAGTAGGAGGCAAGCTTAAAAGTGTAGGCTTGCAGTATTGGTTAGATCCAAACCTAGGTGCTGTAAACGAAAGTGGCTTCTCTGGACTACCAAGCGGTCA
>JBILCR010000183.1:0-4943 GCA_044353055.1 Flavobacteriales bacterium | reverse complement strand
CACGACGGCCGTTTCGCAACACTTATGGAATGTATACAACATTACAATACAGGTTTTGAGATGCATCCCAATCTCGATCCTGCCCTTGCATTTGTTCCACAAGGCCGGATGACACCTCAGGAGATGGAGGATATTGTAGCGTTTTTACACACATTAACCGATTCTACATTTATTAATAATTCCAAATTCTCGGCCCCGTAATCAGGGTATTTATAGTTGTGATAATTTCATATAATTGCGACTATGAAAAAGGTATTACTTAATTTATTTTTCTCGCTGATGGCTTTGGGCCATTATGCTCAAGCGCAATGTAATTTTAACGCCAGCTTATCGCCCCAGTCGGTTATTTTATGTCCGAATGAGACTGCGCAACTGGTGCTCAACAGTAACACCACTAATTATGAGAGTATAGTTTGGTATAAATGGCTTGGTTTCGGGAATTTCCAACCCGAGGTGGTGCCGGGTTTTGCCAATCAGCAGCAGGTTGATCTTAATACCTTCGAACATTCGGGCTATTACTTTTTTGCGGCGGTAACCGCGAATGGATGCACCGAAAACTCGGATACTGTTTTGGTTGACGGCTACCTTTTTTTGCCCCCCGTGGTGGTACATGGCGGAACGGCAGAATTAACACAAAACGGCTGGGAAGTAGCCTGTGGGCAAACTGCTACACTTGAGCTTATGATGCCTTATTCAGAGGCCATCACCTGGTTTCGAAATGGAGTGCCGATGCCGGGCGAGACCTCTAATTTATTAACGATAGAACAAAGCGGCACCTACACGGTTCAAGGGGCGCCGGACGTATGTCCGGCCTTAATAACGCCACTCGGACTCGAGTTGGAATATACCGTTTTGCCCGATCCTGAAGTTATGGTCTCGGTTAGCGAAAATCAATTAAGTACCTCAGATGGAATTTCGTGGCAGTGGATGTACAACGGCGATACATTGGTTGGTGCCACACAAGCTACCCTTTTGGCTCCGGAAAGCGGGCAGTATCAGGTTTGGGTAGATTTTGGACAAGGATGTTTGGTGCTTTCCGACCCCGTGGATGTGGTGGTTGCACTTACAGAAGCGATAATTGAAAACGATATTACCATAAGTCCCAACCCATTTGAACAAAGTATTTGGCTATCCAGCATGGAGCCCGTGCGGTATTGTTTGAGGGATGTAAACGGCCGCATCGTTGCAAGCGGAAGTGCGGCAGGCAATGATGAAATACATTTTGAAAATATTGAAGCGGGCATTTACATCTTTGAATACCGCATTAACAATAATGAACGTAATCATAAGCTATTGATAAAGAAATGAGCCTAATAAATATTACTTTACCTATTTTTTTTTATGGATTAATAGGGTGTTTGGGGCTACCCACCCAAAAAATGAGGATAAATAATTACCAAGTGGAGTTCAGAAACCACTTAAAAAACGGGGCGTATTCTGAAAAGCCATACGAGTAGGAGAAAATTCAACATTTAAAATGAAAAAGTCAATTTCAATTTTCGCTGCAATTTTATTTGCATCAATCTACCTTTCAAGCTGCACCACCATCAATAAATCGATGCGTGAAGCCAATGTGAGAGTTGAATTAAACAAGAATGATTTTACCTTATCCGATCAATTTAGCGCTGAAGCCAAAAGCACTAAAATATTGGGTATTGATTTTGCCCGTTTGTTTTTGAAGAAAACCGGCAATTCATCGGGCGGTTCAGGCGCTTTAAATCTGGCCAGCATTCCGGTAATTGGTACTGTGGTAGTTGATCGCACCTCTAACTATGCATTGTATGATATAATGACCAATAATCCAGGTTATGATGTGGTATTTTATCCTCAATATGAAACAAAAGTAGTGAGGCCGCTTATTTTAGGTTTTTTATATAGCACTACCACTGTAAAAGCTACCGCAAGACTGGGTAAATTAAAATAATCTATAACCGAAAATTACAAAAGGGCAGGCAATGCTTGAATGATTTATGTATCTAAATTCTGGATGCTGTATCTTCAATAAAATATTGCCTGCCCTTTGGTATTATTGAATCTTGAAAATACAATTAAAACTTATCAGATATTAAGTTTCATTAAAGTACTTTATTATTTCGATTTTTTATAATTAGCACTTTGGATATTGTAGAATATTAATTATTAATAACTCAAAACACACAAACAACCACCCTTCCCGTTATCGTAAAATAATATCGGCCAATTTCTTGCTGAGGTTTTTTCGGGAGTAACGCAATCCATTTTCATTGATAATACTGCGCTTTGGTGATGTTTTATGATGCTCAATAAAATTCAAAATACCTTGCACATCCGAATAATCAAAAATTTCGCCGCATTGTGTTTCGTGTATGAGTTGTGCCAAATCGCCATCGGTAGGGCCAATGGCCAAAACAGGCTTTGAGGATGCCAGGTATTCGAAAAACTTTCCGGTTATAATTCCCTTGTTATTTTCAACGCGAGGAATCACCAAAAGCACAATGCCCGCCTGCTTCAAAAAGCCTATTGACTCACTGTGCGGCACATGCGGAATATACTCGGTTTTACACGGCGTTTTCGCAATAAGTGCCTGTTGGATCTGACTTATTTTTCCTACAAAACGTAATTTTATTTCAGATTGTAATTGCCGGAGCGCTTCAATAAAGCCATGCAGCGGATATTCATCAGAAAGTGTTCCCGTATACGTAATATTAGGCTCAAAAGCAGCATCAAGCGCGGCATTCTCAAAATCGCTTTCGTCGAAGCCGTTTGGAAGCACATGAAGCTTTTCTGTAACGTTTTTTACCGATTTTGAAGCATAAATACGGGCAAGATCGGCACTTACAGTAATTATTTCATCGGCATTCTCTACTACTTGGCGCTCATAACGTTGATCTATCCACTGGGCTATGGGGGTATGATAGAACTGATTGTAATAGTAAATATCGGTCCATGGATCGCGTAGGTCGGCAATCCAACGTATGTTGAGATGCTTTTTTAATTTAAGCCCAATAAGTTGTGTTGAATGCGGCGGACTGGTAGTGATCACCGTATCAATATTAAATTCTTGTATAAGTTGCACCGCTTGGGTGTATGCAAACGAATTCCAGCCCCTGCGCGGATCGGGCAGCATAAAATTGCCTCTAACAAAAGCCATAGCTTTATGCTTTAACGAATCTTTCTGAGCGGGACCAATACCGCCGGTGGGAAGCTCATTTTTGCCGGTAATTTTTCGATACCACTTAAAATAATCGGTAGCCGATGTTAAACATACTTGGGTGTTTACATGCACCTCCGAACATAAGGTTTCGTCAATTACAGGATAGGCTGCAAACTTAGGGTCAACCGTCAATACAATAGGTTCGATGCCAAATTGGGGCAGGTATTTAACGAATTTTAGCCAGCGTTGCACCCCAGCTCCTCCCGAAGGCGGCCAATAATAGGTGATTACGAGCACCTTTTTCATTGGAGCAAATATAAGGCAGGTCATCCATTTGACTGCATCTGCAAAAAGATATTAACGATGCATTTTTGGGCCGATTTTTTTTGTTGCTTTAATACGGGTATTCCTGTAAAACTTAAATATGAAGAGGTTCTATTTCAGGGTTCAGTTTATATGTTTTTTGGGCTTGCTCAGCGTTTTGTCGTGCAGCGAGCAGGCTTCCGCACAACCTTCATTTTACAAGCAATTAGCCCAATCTGCGGTAACACTCACTGCCGATGAGGTAACATATGATCCTTCTTATTTCACCATTTCGTATCCCAACGGAGATGTGCCTGCCCATAAAGGGGTATGCACCGATGTGATTATAAGAGCCTACCGCAAAATGGGCATTGATCTGCAGAGGCTCGTTCATGAAGATATGCGTAAACGCTTTAATGAATATCCCCAAAAGTGGGGTTTGAAAGGCCCCGATAAAAATATTGATCACCGAAGGGTACCCAATCTAATGTGTTTTTTTGATCGCTATGGCGAAAAGAAAACACTTGCCGCGCAGGCATCGGCCTATGTACCGGGCGATATCGTATGCTGGGATTTAGGGAACGGCTTGCTGCATATTGGCCTAATATCTGATGTGGCATCAGCAGACGGCAAGCGGTATCAAGTGGTGCATAATATTGGAAGCGGGCAGGTTTTAGAAGACTGTTTATTTCAATACACCATTATCGGACACTATCGTTATAAGTAGATTAATTAAAAAAATATGAAACAAAAAATTATTGATTTCTTTCGCAATGCCTATCGCTTAACACTATCTAAAAAGGGGCAATTAAACTGTGTTTGGAGCGATATTAAAAAATTTTACAAAACCAACGAATGGAAATATTCCATTATTGAGAGAGATGACCTATTGGTAGTTCAGGCAGTTTTTAGAATTGATGACCATTTATTCCTGCAAGTTGATACCATTATGCGCGATAATTTCGTCACCCTGCGCTCCACCATTCCACTTAAATATGCTGACGAATTAGCAGAAGACGTTTTTATATTAGCAACCCATTTAAATAACTTATTCCGTCATACCAAAGTTTGCACATATACCGAAAGCAATGAGATTGACGTGAGTATTAACATCGATTACAAAGTGTTATTATTAGACCCTAGCACGAACTTTTACTTATTAAAACTAATTTATGAAACAGCCGAAGATGTGCATTGGGTATATAAGCGATTGCTTGAAACCCGCGAAGCGCCCGCATTGATTTTTGCTGAATTTTTGGAGCGCTTAAATACCAAGGAAAAAGAGGGCGAAAGTAAGAGTGAATGAAGCAGATAGAATGTGGCCTGTATTTATTGTAAATAAACCTGCAAAATAAAACACCAGACTAACTTACAATAAATAAAACGCAATATTTATGTGTATTTATTTATTCTTTATCTAAAAACGGGCTCGATAGTCCGCTGTTTTTCAATTATATATACATAATTCAATATTGATCGAGGTATTTTAGAAGATCAAATTCAAGGA
>JBILCR010000182.1:0-4944 GCA_044353055.1 Flavobacteriales bacterium | reverse complement strand
TTGTGGCCCCTTACCGTTGGGAGAAAATAGAGTTGGAATAAAGACTTCATTGCAGATTATATCTACCACTACTAAAACGGTATCAACGCTGCGGCAACCATTGGCATCAACACCCGAAACGATGTATTGGGTAGTTTGAGCTGGGAATGCCAGTGGCGATGAACAATTGCTGCAGCTCAGACCCTCATCGGGGCTCCAGTTGTAGGTTATTGTACCGCTTGCGCCAAGTTCAATGGTATCGCCCAATACCAATGTTACGGATTCGGGTGTGGCCGAAATACTTTCATTAAATGCCTGAACCGAAATCGTATCGTTAAATGTACCTGATGCAATGCAGTCTCCACCTGCATAAGTGTAAGTTATAATAAATTCCCCTTCTGTATTTCCGAGCGAGCCGAGCGCTCCGTTACTGCTGTTGATAGGAAGCAATGGGTTCGTCGTAAACACTCCTCCCTCAATAAAATCATTGGCTAGTACAGGTGCTACATTACTCATGCGACAGGGATCGTTTATATAGCTAAATGATAACTCGGGCTGAGCTGCCTCTATGGTTTGAATTACACGCGTTAGGGTATCAGTGCCGCATCCATATTCAACAATCGCCGTTACGGTAAATTCACCAGCCTGAGAATACTGATGGCTGTGCGTTACTGAATTGGATAAATTACTTGCACCACCGGCTGGATCGCCCATGTTCCATTGAATGCTTTGCACTCCTGCTGTTCCGTCGAGTTGAACGGTTAAGGGGGCGTTCAAACAGGTGTCGCCCAGAATTAGTGGATATGGTTGCTGTTCGGCCTCTAGGAGCAAATCAGGAAAGCTAAATGCCTGCGCGCCTCCGCATGATGAGGATGGAATAGTGTAGGTTACCTCATATTGCCCCGGTTGCGAAGTGGCCAGGTTGATGCTTCCGCTTTGGGCATCAATACTCAATCCAGAAGGTGATGCAGAAAACGTACCTCCCGGTGCGAATCCGTTTAAGGGAAGCACGTCCGCGGTACCATCCGCAACACAAAGCGGATTATTAAATTCAAAGGCAGGTGGCTCCGACGTTCCTGCATTGAGAGTTAAACTATTACTGATTAAAATTTCGTTGCAATTAACCTGATTTGCATATACAATTTCGTAATCGCCCGGTGTACTTGTAGTGAGGTCTACCACACCAGTAGCAGCATCGATGCTTAGGCCGGCAGGAACTGAATAAAATGTGCCCGAGTTATCGCCTGTTAACGTGGGTATTACATCAGCATCGCCTGTGCAAAATGGACCGGTGGGATAGTTAACGCTTGATGCTCCACTTCCCGAACTGCTGCAGCAATTGCCCGAAAGCTGACTTACGCGATACGGTGTTTCCTCGCTCCAACAACAATATTGTACAGCCAGCCCGCGCAAGCTGCCCCCAAACTGCGTTTGAAAATAATCAATTACCTGGTCGGCCGTATTGCATCCACCCTGATTCGAATTGAGATTGCATGAGTAAAGGCATACAATACCTGCATTCCATCCATTGGGCTGACCAAGAATATCATTAGGGTTAGGGGGACTAATTAAGGTTACGGGTGGATATACATCTACATCAACCAATGCAGGATTGATGCCGTTAAAACTTGAGGTTGAAATAGGGAAGCTGCAATTGTTGTTATTCTGATTGGAATTAAAACCGGCATAGCGCACTTCTGAGACAGCACTTACAAATGGACCGCTAAACGTTACATTTACGGGCTCATAGGTGCAAATTCCAATTTTGAGGTTGGGAATATTTTGGTCAACAATCACATTTAAATTGCCACCATCGTAGTTGCTTATCAACAACCAGTTTCCGTTGGGATTGCAACTTATTGGTCCCCCTGAACTGCTTTGAGATCCTGAGATGCCAAACATTGGTCGCGAAGTCGTACCCGTTGCTATTGTTGCATTATTCGTAGCAGCATATTGAGTTATTGGCGTACCAGTATTATTTGCATAGGTGCCAGCTATGGTACCGCTTGATGCTGAAAATGAAAATTCAACGCAAAGGTTATTGTTGAAATCATATTCGAAGGGAGTTTGTAAGGCTATAAAAGTCCAGTTATCAGAAACCACACCTAACGCACCTACCAATGGTGTGTAGGAATAGTTTGAAGCAGACAACACGGTTTGTGATGTGCCTGCATTAAAGTTGGAATTAAACTGCGGTCCGGGATTAGATAATGTGGTATGTCCCATGCGCACCTGAAAATTCGAAAGCTGGGTAAACGGCAGTCCGCCTCCACCATGCCTAAACCAAAGTGTGTCAATAATCAAACTGCCATTAACGGGCGCCACCATCGTAGCGATTTCGGTTTGTGTATAAATGAACTGAAATTTTTTGGATGCCCCTTCATTAAAAAACAAATTATTTATGCCGGCATTTGAAGGTATGTGCGCATAATGAGGAGGGAGTGTTTGAGCATTAAATTTTAAGGTTAACAATGAGATAATCGCAATGGAAATAATGTGGCGCATAAATGTTAAAATCGCTAACTTAAATAAAAAAGTTAAAGGGGAGATTAATAATATTTAATAGGAATTTATGAAGCGGGAGTAAGGTAAATGGATTCATATGATTATACATCTCGGGGTAATTAGCTTTTGAATTTAAACCCATTATTCGTATTCTTAATTATTGAAAAGGGATTCGCTCTAAATTAATTTTGTATCATCAATTAAAACAAATTGAATTAAGAGTGTTTTGTTCGATAAATAAATAATTTTTTAAAACCGTTCATCATTGAATTTTATCTTATTGATTTAACAATAATAAAAGTATATTTTAAACTGAAATCAAAAAGAACGATTTGTTTAAGTATTTAAAAATAAATCGGTTACGATTTTTGAGGTGGGGGGCCGCCACTCCTCCTCCCCATAGCATTAAGTTAAAGATAATCCTTGAAGTAAGTCGTTAATAAACGTTTGTATGCGTTTAAAACGTTTAATGCGCACAAGATTTTTCTATCCATTTGGGAAATAATATGTTAGCGAGATTTATTGTTTTTCATTAAACGTGTATATTTGACACTTTAAATGGCGCGATTGATTATGAAACGAAACCTGATCCTTGCATTTATTATTATTATCAATCTTTTCGGTCAGCTGGGTTATGCTCAAATTTTTCAACCCGAAGGGCTTAATATTCCCGGAACCTGGAATTTATTCCTCAACCCGCCAACGAGCGGTTCTCCTTTTGGAAGTGCCACTCAGGTTAACAATGGAGGCGTTCAACTCATTAATTCCGGTACACGACGTTGGCAAACTGGTTTTTACTGTTCCAACGCAAATGGCAATATTCCTCCCGGAGCGCATACGTTTTTATTTACCAGCGGCCCAGCCAATAACGCATATGCTAATAAATGGAGCGGTACAGCCATTCAGGTTAATACCCTTCAAAATTATGCTTTTAATAACCTGGCATTGCCCGATAATTCCATAACACTCGATTCAAACTTCTTCTACACTGTGAATTGGCGTGATGTAGGGTATCAATCCACTTCAGCCATATTTATGAAAACCAAGAGGGAGCCTGTTATTCCCGATTCTTTGCATTTCTCGGCATCCTCAGGCTATGCCGCTCAGAATAGTGCCGTTGCAGTAACTGTTTTTCTTCCGCAAATTCCATCTCCCGAAGAACGTTTTTACATTCGTTACACCACCGACGGATTTGGAGCATCGCAAATAGTTCCCTTAATTGGATCCGATACCATTCTTAATGCTTCTATCCCCGGACAGCTAGCCGGTGCTGAGGTAAATTTCTATGTTTTCTCATCAGCGATCGTAAATCCTTCAGCCAACTACGACATGCTGAGTCTAAGACTACTTAATAACAATGGGCTCAACTACAGGTATTCGGTGGTCGATACCAATTCATTGGTGAATTTGGGCCCTGATTTCGAGCTTTGCGCAGGTACCGGACCCTGGGATTTATCTGTTGATCAAACTTTTGACGCGTATTTATGGTCTAACGGTAGCACCGACAGCAGCATTACGGTTTCGCAGCCGGGCACCTATTGGGTTGAGGTGGAACTCGCAGGATTTATTGATCGCGATACCATTACGCTAGGGTTGCTTCCTCAGCCTCAAATTAATCTAGGGGGCGACACCGTTTTATGCGGCGGTAATATGCTTGTGCTGCAATCGGGCTATAATACCGGCCCATCGTCGGGGCTAATGACCATTATATACGACGCCACACAAGGCCAAAGTCAACTTGCCGATTTAGACACACTAAACGATGGTGTTTATATGCATGCGGGGTACGAAGCCATACCATTTGGCGGTGCTGTTAATTGGGTAGGCAACTGGGGACAGGATGATGGACTGGGGGCGATGACGTATCTGGGAAATAACCTCTGGTCAATTACATTCAACATATTTGATTACTTTGGAATACAAGGAAATAATCCCATAAGTGGTTTGTTCATGGTATTTCGCAATAGCGACGGAACGCGCACCGGAAAGGACGATTTTGGAAACGACATTTTTATTAATCTGCAACAAGGTGCTGCAACAAGCACCTTTGATGGCATTTCGCCCGATGTAGTGTATAGCCCAATTTCGTCGATTACATGGTCGGATGGAAGTGAAGAGAACAACTTAATGGTGAGTCAGAGTGGAGTTTACGGTGTTACCGTTACAACCAATGCCGGATGCGTGGCGACTGACTCAATTTCAATCCAGTTTTTACCTATCCCCCAATTGCAGCTTAGTCAGGATACAGTTCTTTGCAGCGCTTCATTCTCACTACAATTGCAGGCTACCGGCGATTTTGTTTCATACCAGTGGAGCAATGGATCCAATACAGCTGTCAATGAAGTGAATCAAGCAGGTGAATATGTTGTAATAGCCACTGCCGAAAATTCCTGCACCCAAACCGATACTGTTACTGTATTGGTTGCTCCTTTCTTGGTTAACAGTGCGCTGTTGCCTTCA
>JBILCR010000181.1:0-4959 GCA_044353055.1 Flavobacteriales bacterium | reverse complement strand
CAAGTGGCATCAAGTACCTAAAATACAACTATGGAGTGTTATTGGTATCTGGTTGTGTTCTGTTGCCTTGTATCTATACGATTATTCTGTTGGATTGAAATGGCTTTTTCTACTTTCATTTTTGCACGTATTACTTGAGTTTCCATTAAATTTTGTAAGCTTTAGCGGAGTACTAAAAGAAACATTTGCACTATTTACCCAACGAACAGGAGCCAAACACACGTAAATACCATGCGCATTGTATTTCTGGGCACACCAGATTTTGCTGTTGAATCGCTTAAAGCAATTATTAATTCTGGCTATAATGTAGTGGCGGTAGTTACAGCGCCCGACAAACCAGCAGGTAGAGGCTTACAACTCAAAGCCTCGCCGGTTAAGCAATGTGCGGAATCACTCGGTATTCCTGTACTTCAACCCAATAAACTAAAAGATCCAGCTTTCTTGGAAGCCCTTAGAGCATACCGTGCAGATGTGCAGGTAGTGGTTGCATTTAGGATGTTGCCCGAAAAGGTTTGGAATATGCCTCCATTAGGAACCTGGAACCTACATGCATCATTATTGCCCGCATATAGAGGCGCTGCACCCATTAATCACGCCTTAATTAATGGCGAAAAAATAACCGGCCTTACCACCTTCAAGCTCGTACATGCTATCGACGAGGGAGCCATAGGATTGCAATTACCCATAATCATTGACCCCGATGAAACGGCTGGCGAACTGCACGACAAAATGGCCATACAAGGCGGAACACTTATATCTGCAACACTTAAGGCTCTTGAAAACAAAAATTTAAACCTTTTAGAACAATGTGAAGTCGAGCATCAGATGTTACCGCATGCTCCAAAACTAAACCCTGCCTTCTGTAAGATCAACTGGAATCAAAATGCTAATGCATTGCATAATCACATCCGTGGCCTTAGCCCATACCCTGGTGCATTCTCTACATTACATAATGGCGACGAGACTCTGAATGTCAAAATATTTAAAGGTGTAGTTTCTGAGCAAAACGACACCCATAGTGCTACTGGAGCCATTAAAATAAATGAAGCCAGACTTTTTGTTGCAGCTTCTGATGCTTGGTATGAAGTACTCGAGATACAACCTGCAGGAAAAAAAAGAATGCCGGTAAGAGATTTTTTATTAGGATTTAGGGTTAAATCCACGCTTTATTTCGATTAATTTTAGATTAATACATAGGTAACTAGCCTTAAAACAGCTCATTAGGATATCAGTTATTAACAAAACGGACGATTTATCAACAAAAACAGGGGTTTCGGGGTGCTCACACTTGGAACGTATAGGTTTTCCTATAAATTTGCTAAAGAGAACATTTTAAACATCAAAAAACCCTTAAAACAAAATCATCATGAACAAAGCAGAACTCATCGATGCGATTGCTGCAAATGCAGAACTTTCAAAAGTAGATGCGAAAAAAGCGCTTGACGCTTTTATTACCGCAACAACAGGAGCTCTTAAAAAAGGAGATCGTGTTGCTCTTGTAGGATTTGGATCTTTCTCTATTTCAAAAAGAGAAGCTCGCAAAGGTCGTAACCCACAAACAGGAAAAGAAATCAAAATTGCTGCTAAGAAAGTTGTAAAATTCAAAGCAGGAACTGAACTTTCTGGAAAAGTGAAATAATTTCACTCCACACACAAAATAAAAAACCCTCCCCTGCGGAGGGTTTTTTATTTTTGGGAAATGAATACTTCACTTTCAAAGCAAGATAAGATCCACCAATTTAACCCAAACAATCCCGCACAAGAAGATTCGAACATCTTCGGTCTGCCTTTCAATGCGGAAGAGTCAGATATTGTAATCCTGCCAGTACCATGGGAGGTTACCGTTTCCTACCAAGCAGGAACGGCAAAAGGACCAATGGCCATACTGGATGCTAGTGCACAGGTTGATTTGCTCGATTCAGACGTTCCTGATGCATGGAAAGCGGGCATACATTTGTTGCCACAATCGGAGGAGTTGGCCGATAAAAGTATCGAATTGCGTGACCTAGCCATAAAACACATAGAGTCGCTACACCAGAAAATTGATGACAACATTAATGCATATGAGCTTCTTTCGCGCATTAATCAAGCCTGTGCTGATATGGTTGAATATGTGCAACAAGAAACTCGCTACTGGCTTAATAAAAATAAAATTGTTGGCTTAATTGGAGGAGACCACAGCACGCCACTTGGATTTATTAAATCACTTACCGAAGTGCACGATTCCTTTGGAATATTGCAAATAGACGCGCACTGCGATTTGCGCAATGCTTATGAAGGATTTACATATTCTCATGCGTCTATTATGTATAACGCATTAAAAGAAAAACAAGTCGAAAAGCTGGTACAAGTTGGCATTCGCGACTATTGCTCCGAAGAACTAGACTATATTCAAAACTCAAACGGCAGGGTGGTTTGTTATTTTGACGAACAACTAAGTTCTGCCCAATTTGGAGGAACTTCGTGGGATCAGCTGTGCAATGAAATCATCGAACAGCTTCCTGCAAAAGTGTATGTGAGTTTTGATATTGACGGCCTGAACCCATCTTTATGCCCCAATACGGGGACACCGGTACCTGGAGGACTTGAATACTATCAGGCCATCTATCTTTTAAGGAAGCTTTCCGCTTCGGGCAAGAAAATTATCGGCTTCGACCTTAATGAGGTGGCTCCGGGCGCAGACGAATGGGATGCCAATGTAGGAGCGCGACTGCTCTTTAAATTAGCAGTATTTGCTGGTCTTTCTAATGCTATTTTTACTCGTTAAGGGGCCTTTCTGAAGCGTCGCCAATAGCCAGAATCACTCAAATGGAAGCATAAACGATCGTGAAGACGTCCCGGTCGACCTTGCCAGAATTCGAATTTATCGGGCTTTATTAAATAGCCGCCCCAATGCGAAGGACGTGACACGACTCGGTCTGCAAACTTTTCACTAAATGCTGCAAATGCCTGCTCTAGCTCAGCACGAGAACCAATTTCAGTACTTTGAGGTGACGACCAGGCTCCTATCTGGCTTTCACGAGGTCGGCTAGCAAAATATGCATCCGAAACATCCGATTCCACACGAGTAACAGCGCCTTCAATGCGCACTTGGCGTTCAAAGCCAGGCCAAAAAAAGTTAATTGCCACAAATGGGAATTGTTCTATTTCGCTGCCCTTTTGGCTTTGATAATTAGTATAAAATACAAAGCCTGCTTCATCAAAATGCCTAAGCAATACCACACGCGATGCCGGCTTGCCTAAAGCATTAACTGTTGATAATGTCATCGCATAAGGCTCTGGATCATTGCTTTGTAAAAGTTCACGAAACCAAAGGGCAAACTGTTCAAAGGGGTTTTCAGATGCGGTATGCTCTTCAAGATGTGCAAGAGTATATTCTCTTCTTAGCTTTTCGGTGCTCATAATGATTTTACCATGGTAGAGGGTGTAAACTATTTAATAATTTTTAATCTTTTCAAAAGTAACCCATAGATTTATACCGTCGTTAAAGGATTCAAACTGTTCATTAAAAATGAAAGCACTATCTAACCCGATTAAAGGCAGCCTACTGATATCGGAACCCTTTTTGGAAGATGATTTTTTTAACCGCTCTGTTATTTTACTTGCTGAGCAAACCTCACTAGGAAGTATGGGTTTCATACTAAACAAACCCGTTGGCTATGCCGTTCACGAAATTTTAGAGGAATTTCCCGAATTCGACGCTCCGGTATATTTTGGCGGCCCGGTTGAAAACAATGCATTATTCATGATACACACCGTTCCTCAACTCATTGGAAGCGCCTTTGAAATTGCAGGAGGCATTCATTATGGTGGTGATTTTGATAAACTAAAAGAGCTCGTTCCCCTTGGTATCATTAAGCCCAATCAAATTCGTTTTTTTGTAGGGTATTCGGGATGGGATGCCGGTCAACTGGATCACGAAATGAAAGAAGAATCATGGCTGATTTTTGATCGCCCATCTGCAATACTCGATTTAGAGCCTGAAGCACTTTGGGGAAGTTTAATTCGGAATTCAGAAAGCGAAAAGGCTATCTGGTTTAACTTTCCGGATAATCCAACTCTGAATTAAGGGTGTCGTGCAGATGCTGGGTCCAGTTGTTCATTTTCTGTGAGATCGTTCGCGTAAACGAGCCAAAATATCTTTTTTGTCCGTAAGAAACCACCCATTGAATTCCTTTGATGGAATTGCATATAAAAAGTTCTTCGGCTTGTAAAAGCACATCGGATGTAAGTGTAGTTTCAGAAACATCTATATCGTGCTCACTAAGGCACCTTAAAAGGTTTTTTCGGAATACACCGGGCAATAAGCCCTCGCCTTGCTTTGGCGTTACAATTTGTCTCCCTGGCAAAACAAGAAATAGGTTGGAGCTGGCAGTTTCGCACAATTTCTCCTCATCATTTAATAGAATTGTATCGTCCCAACCCTGAGATTTTCCATATCGGGCAGCCATTACATATTGTAGCGCAGAGGTGCTTTTTATTTCTGAAAGTATCGAAACCGATTTTCGAAGGTATGGATGTATTCCAAGATGCAAGCCTTTTTCGTTAAACTGAAACGCAGGCACCGATAAAGCCGATGCGCTGATTAGATAACTGGCCTCGTCGCTATCGGGTGCATAATACCCTCCATCATTGCGATATAAGGCAAGGCGCATACGCCCCTCAACGATATGATTTATCTCTATAAATCGAATAATTTCTTCTCGAAGTTCATCCCGATTTTTAGGTACCCGAAAGCCTAAAATTTCGGCACCGTCAAATAGGCGTTCAAAGTGTTCTGAAAGAAAAAGAGGGCGTGAATTGCTAATACGGACCGTCTCAAAAAGTCCATCGCCGTACATGAACGATCGGTTGCTGAAAGAGAAAAGCCCTTCCGACTTAGATTTTAGGATGCCATTATAATTAATGAGCGGAAATTCTAATCGTTCAGACATTTAAAAAGCTCTTCAGTACTGGGGT
>JBILCR010000180.1:0-4980 GCA_044353055.1 Flavobacteriales bacterium | reverse complement strand
CCGACTTTGAATCGGCAAACATCGATTATATCGAGTTTTGGATGATGGATCCTTTTGCCGAAGGCTTAGGTCCGGGCACTGCTATCAACTCCGGAACAGGCGGCGATTTTTACATAAACATCGGAAATATATCGGAGGATGTTTTGCGCGACGGACAACAAAGCTTCGAAAACGGATTGCCCGTTACCATTGAAAACACCAACTTCGATACCACCACCTGGGGTAAATATCCTACTTCACCGCCATTGGTAAATGCTTTCGATAATAATCCCGAGTCGCGTCCCTTGCAGGATGTTGGCTTAGATGGATTGCCTAGCGATTCGGAGCGTGTGTTTTTCCAAGATTATCTAGGATCACTGCAAACTGTTTTGGCGCCCGATGCCTATTCGCGTTTCGAAGCCGACCCTTCGGGCGATGATTATCGCTTCTTCAGAAACTCGCAGTTTTGGGATGCACAGCAAGCCGATATATTAACACGATACACCCTTTATAACGGATTGGAAGGCAATTCGAAACTGGGCGAAGATCCTGTCGAAACCTATCCAACAGCCTCAACACCCTTACCTAATATTGAGGATATTAATCGCGACAATACGCTCAGCGCTGCTGAAAGTTATTTTCAGTACCGCATTAGTTTACGTCCGCAGGATATGGTGGTTGGCCAGAACTATATCATTGATAAAGTACCCGGTAAAGGCGAATTAAACAACGGTCAACCCATTGATGTAAACTGGTATCAGTTTAGGGTGCCCATTCGATCGTTCACTTCTAAAGTGGGCTCTATATCTGATTTCCGCTCCATCCGCTTTATACGGATGTTCTTCCATAATTTCTCTGAGCCTGTAGTAGCTCGTATGGCGCGCCTCGAATTTGTGCGCGCAGAGTGGCGGCGCTTTGAATACAGCCTTAAAGAACCGGGCTTGTTTTTAGGAAACGATCTCAATACTACCTTCCAGGTTTCGACCGTAAACATTGAAGAAAATGGCGAGAAATTCCCTGTGAACTACGTACTTCCGCCACAGATTCGCCGCGAGGTGGATGTAACCACTACCAATTTACAGCAGCTCAACGAGCAGTCGCTTCAAATGCGGGTGTGCAACCTTGAAGACGGCGAAGCGCGTGCCGTTTACAAAAACACCAACCTGGATGTGCGTGCTTACAAACGCATTAAAATGGAGGTGCATGCCGAATCGATGAACGGTAATCAATGGCCCGACAACCAAGTAACCGCCTTTATCCGTCTCGGTACCGATTTCGTAAACAATTACTACGAATACGAAATTCCGTTGAAACGCACTCCCGACGGCACTACCAACCCCGAAGATGTTTGGTCGAACAGTTTCGACTTTGCCCTCGAAGCGCTTACCAATGCCAAGATTGAGCGTAACAGAGCCATGTTGGGGAATCCGGATATTCAGCTTAACGAACCGTTTTTTGCGGTAGATCCCAGCAATCCCCAAAATCGCGTAACCGTAGTTGGAGTACCGCAGATTTCGGGGGTTAAAACCATTATGGTGGGGATTCGTAATCCGCAAAACGATGAAGACAATCCCTGGCCAGACGACGGCTCGGTAGCATGCGTTGAAGTGTGGATGAACGAGCTGCGTGTTTCAGAGTATTTTGAACCGGGTGGATGGGCGGCAAACGCTCGAGTAACGGCAAAGTTAGCCGATTTGGGAACCATGGCACTGGCCGGAAGCCGATCTACATTTGGCTTTGGAAGCATTGAGAAAAAGCCTGCCGACAGGGCACGAAGCAACACCACTTCGTACAGCTTAATCACCAATCTGGAGATGGGTAAATTCTTCCCCAAGCCATGGAATTTAAGCGTGCCGCTTTATTGGGAGTTTGGCGAGATAATATCAAACCCGCAGTTTAATCCGCTCGATGCCGATGTACGTTTTAATAATGCGCTCGACTACCAACCCAGCGAGGGTGCACGCGACTCGCTGCGCCAGCTTTCGCAAACGTATCAAAAACGCCGCAGCATCAACTTTACCAATGTTCGTAAAAACCGCGGTGCTAATGCAGGCCTGCCTATGCCCTGGGACATTGAAAACTTTGACCTTACTTATGCGTTTGCAGATAATTTCCAACGCAATCCGCAAACCGAGTTCAATTATTCCAAAAATTACGATGTGGGACTAGGCTATACGTATGCACCCAAACCCATCTCTATAGAGCCTTTTAAAAAGATTAAAATATTCCAGAAGACCAAAGCATTCGATCTCATAAAGGACTTCAACATCAACCCTGTTCCATCGCGCTTGTCGTTCCGATCGGATGTAGCGCGCGACTTTAACGAGCAAAAAATACGCAACACCTCCGATGTTGCATTGTTGAAGATAGATACCACGTATTTTAAATCGTTTACCTGGCAACGTATCTACGATATTAAACTGCCGCTTACCAAGTCGCTGCAGATTGATTTTATGGCCACCAACCAAAGCCGCATTGATGAAGCGCCCGGCCGCATTGACACCCAAACCGAACGCGACTCGGTGGTGCGGAACCTGCGTCAAGGCGGGCGAAACACCAATTATCAGCATAACCTCAATACGTCGTACAATGTTCCGCTGTCGAAAATTCCGATGCTCAACTTTTTGAGCAGCACGGTAGCCTATGCGGCAACCTACAGCTGGGTGGCTTCACCGCTGGTTAACGACCCTAACAATCCGAACACATTTGCAGAAAACCCGTTTGGGAATACCATTACCAATTCGGCCAATATCAATACCAGTGTGCAGGCTAATTTGGTGCAACTTTACAATAAAGTGCCCTACCTCAAAAAAGTAAATTCTAAAAAACCGGGCACTCAGGACAAGAGCAAGTCTACTTCTAAGGATAAGGATGCCAAGGACCCTAAAAATCCATCGAAAGACTCCAAGGCCAAACGCGACTCTACCAAAAACAAGGAAACAGCATTTGATAAAGTATTGGAGCAGGGAGCCCGTTTTATGATGATGCTCAAGAACGCATCCTTGAATTACACCGAAACCAATGGAACGGTGTTGCCGGGCTATGTATATTCCAGCACATTAGTGGGCCGAAGCTGGGGACAACAATCTCCTACCGTTGGCTTCCTTTTTGGCGATCAGCGCGATATACGAAAACTTATGGTAGAACGCGGTGCATTAACACGCGACACCACGTTTAACAATGCTTTTAGCAGGACACTTTCGCAAAATCTAACCTGGAATGCTACGGTCGAACCTTTGCCTGGCATGCGCATTACGCTCAACGGAAACCGCACCTATTCCGAGAATTTCACAACCATTTATAAATACAATGCCGCTTCGGGCCTATTTGAGGAGCTTAGCACCCTAAAAACAGGCAGTTTCTCTATTTCTACAAACACTTGGGGTACGGCATTTGGCCGCCTCGATAATAAGCTGCATACCTCGGCCGATTTTGATCGCTTCCTGCAGAACCGAAAAGCCATTGCCGACCGACTTTCGTTAAACCCAAGCGATCCGTTAACCGGCTATCCGGTAGGCTATGGATCAACCCAACAAGATGTTTTGCTTCTTTCATTCCTGGCCACCTATACCGGAAATGATCCCAGTTTACAAGACTTAAGCATTTTTCAACGCATACCCAAGCCCAATTGGCGCATTACCTACGACGGACTCTCTAAACTGGCTTTCTTTAAAAAGTATTTTAAATCCATATCGCTTGGGCATGGATTCCGCTCTACGTACAATGTAGGCTCATTCACCACCAATTTACTGGCGTTACAAAACCCCAACGCTATCGATCAAACGGGTAACGTAATTCCGCAGCTTAATATTTTGATGGCCTCCATTTCGGAACAGTTTGGCCCTTTATTTAATGTGGACATGACTTGGAAAAACAGCCTTATCACCAAGCTTGAATTCCGCCGCAGCCGCGATTTATCGCTGAGCCTTCAGAATTCTCAAATTACCGATGTTACCGGTCGCGAAATAACCATAGGTACGGGATATGTGATAAAGAATTTCGAATTACCATTTACCATTCAGGGCAGTAGTAAAAAGATAAAGAGCGATGTAAATATTCGGGGCGATGTAAGCATTAGAACCAATAAAACGGTAGTTCGCAGAGTACCGGTTGAAGGACAGACGGTGTTCGACCCCATACTTTCGGCCGGACAGCAAAATATTAGCATTAAATTTTCGGCTGATTACGTAATTAACCAAAAAGTAACGGTGCGCTTGTTCTTTGATCGTATTATGAACAAACCGTTTATTTCCAATCAATTCCCCAACTCTAACACCAATTTTGGGCTAAGTTTAAGGTTTACGTTAAACCAATAGTAAATTTTAATCTTTATTGCCTCGATTGCTGAAAATTTGGTAGGTTTGACATCAATTTATAAGACATGAATTTTCCAGATAATCTACTCTACACCAAAGACCACGAATGGGTTCTCATTGAAGGCGATGTTGCCACTGTGGGCATTACAGATTTTGCACAAAGCGAACTTGGAGATATCGTTTTTGTGGAGATTGACACCTTAAATGAAACTCTTGAAACCGAGGCTGTTTTTGGCACGGTTGAAGCGGTTAAAACAGTTTCGGATTTATACATGCCTGTAGCGGGCGAAATTATTGAGGTGAATTCAGGTTTGGATGCTGCACCCGAAACGGTTAACTCCGACCCTTATGTAGCGGGATGGATGATTAAAGTTCGTTTAAGTGGCAGCGATCGTACAGGTTTGTTGAGTGCGGCCGATTACAAAGCCTTAATAGGTCACTAATTATGATGCTTAAGGCAGGAGCAGCGGTCATTTGGACGCTGGTGGTTGCCTTTTTAACGCTTTTGCCCGGTAAAGACCTTCCCGAAATTTCTATTGTTAATTTCGATAAACTCGCCCACCTGGGCGTGTTTGCGGTCCTGGAGTTTCTTTATTTGAGATGGCTAGGTAAAAGTTACTTTTGGATTACTATGGCATGTATCTTTTATGGAGGCCTCTTAGAATTTTTACAAGGGGCATTTTAT
>JBILCR010000179.1:0-4983 GCA_044353055.1 Flavobacteriales bacterium | reverse complement strand
GAAACGGTAATCGGAGCAGCTGTGTTTCTCCAAGACAATAGAACTATTGGTACGATTACCGATTTAGATGGAAATTTCTCGCTGACTGTAAAAGACAATTTGCCCCATACACTCACCATCACTTTTGTGAGTTACACCAATATTGAGGAGAAAATTCAACTCAAGGATGGACAGGTACTGGTTAAAAATTTCACACTGAAGCCCAAGGACAATGTCATTGGTCAAGTTGAGATTACTACCTCGGCGGTGAAAAACAAAGATTACTACCTCGAGAACATAAAGAAGAAATATAGCACCTCTATCGATTATATTTCTTCGGAAACGATGAAGAAAACGGGCGATAACAATGTAACTGCTGCTGTGGCGCGTGTTAGCGGGGTTTCTACAAACGGTTCCTTTATTACAGTACGTGGTATTGGCGACCGTTACCTGAAAACCAATATCAATGGAATGCGCATCCCAACGCTCGATCCATTTACAAACAACATCAAGCTCGATCTGTTTCCCGCAAGTTTGGTTGATAACATCGTGATAACCAAAACCGCATCTCCCGATTTACCGGGCGATTGGGCCGGCGCTTATCTTTCGGTTGAAACAAAAGATTATCCCGAAGAGCTGGCGGTAACGTTCGAAAATACGGTTACTTATAATCCGCAATCTACCGGTGTGGAAATGCTCACCACCGATCGCAGCAAAACCGACTGGCTGGGTTATGATAACAGCCTGCGCGATATCGATCATTCCACCTTTGTGCCATTTGTAGCCAACATAACACCTTATCAGGAATATGCCGCTCTTGGATTGGGGGAATATTTCAACTCGTTGGGTGTAAACGAAAACTCGAGCTGGAACGAAACCTACACTAAGCTAGCCTTGGTGCAGTTGGGCCTGCTCGACAGAGCTAACTTTTACAATACAGAAGCAATAAATACCGCACGCGATGCCTACAACAGCGGCATATACAAACAAGATGCGTATAAAGTGCTTAATGCCGGTGCAGCGCAAACAGGACCTCGTTTCGCTAACAATTGGGTGAATAAAACCCGCAAGGGACCTGTAAATTTTACTCAGAGCTTTAGTGTGGGAAATCAACTTCAGCTTTTTGGCAAACCCCTTGGCTTTTTCATTGGTTACCGCTACAACAGTTCGATGCGAAACGATCCCAATGCGATTGCACAACGAGCAGCAATTAATAACGACGCTATCGTTTTTAAAGTAAACGACATTGCGCAACATGCCTCGCGTGAAACCAATGGATGGAGCACGTTAATAAATTTGGCGTACAAACCATCGCCCAATCATTCTATTGCATTGATGTTCATGCCAAACTTCAATGGCGAAAACAACATTCGTAACGATGCCGAAATAGACGATTCGTTTACCACACAGGTTATTTACACCCAAACACAATTTTATGAGCAGCGGAAGCAGATGATCTATCAGCTTAAAACTGATCATTATTTCCCCAAAACGAAGATAAAGGCCGATTTCAACGCTTCATATACAAACGGAAGCAGTACTGCGCCCGATTTTAAGAGTTTTAATTACTTCTTAAACATCGATGATTCGCTCGAAATTGACCAAACAGCCTCGCGTACCAATCGTTTTTACCGATATCTCACCGAAGACTTACTCGATACCAAACTTGCTTTTGAGCTTCCCATTGCCAAACAGCGTCCGGGGCTTATCCGAAAAGTGCGTTTTGGAGGAGCGTATCAGCACATGTTGCGCGAATACGATCAGTACAATTATCTTTTGAAATTCACCCAGCCCGGTAAGTACATCATTAAGGACAATAACATTTCCGACTTTTTTAATCTCAATAATTTCAGCTTTAACGATGAGGGCATCATCAAAGCATATTACGAACCAGATCCCAATCCGGGCAACAGCAGCATAGGTCAAAGTACTATCGGCGCGGCATTTGCGATGGTAGATTACAATTTCAATCCGCAGCTTCGGGTTACCGGTGGACTTCGTGTTGAATATGCCGATTTATATACCGATGTGCGCTTGTACGACTCACTGGGTTATGCAGCAAACGACGGACGCCGTTTCTTTAAAGACGGAATTATCGCTTTAGCGCCAAACCCTGGCGCACTCAATGAAATAAGCTATTTGCCCAGCGTGAATGTGATTTACAAGTTGCGTGATGATGAATTAGCGCCCATTAATCTGCGTGTGAATTATTCTGAATCGGTAGCACGCCCTAGTTTGCGCGAATTATCGGAGATTATCGTGTTCGACTTCGAGTTGCGTGTGCCTGTATTTGGGCGCTCCGATCTAAAGCAGGTTAACATCCGCAACTACGACATTCGGGTTGAGAATTACTTTAAGAATGGCGATAACGTTTCCATAAGTCTTTTTCACAAGGATTTTCGCAACCATATTGAACTCACCAACTCTAACTTTGGATACAGTTGGCAAAACGTAGATAAATCAAGGGCCTCGGGAATCGAAATTGAAGGACGTAAAAAGATCATTAAGAATCTGGAGTTCCGATCCAACATTACACTTACATCATCGCTAACCGAGTTTACACAAACCATTATGCAGCTAGACAATGGCGTTAAAACGTATCTTCCTATTGAAGAGGTAAGCAGGCCGATGTTTGGTCAGGCGCCGTATGTGTTGAATGGAATTCTATCCTACACTTCTGATTCACTTGGATTAACGGCAACAGTAAGTTACAACCGCCAAGGGAAACGATTGGTAATTACCAATGGATTGGGAATTCCGGATGTGTACGAAGTTCCGCGCGATATGATAGACATTAAGGTGAGCAAAAACTTGGGTAAACACTGGATGGTATCGCTTACTGTTCGCGATTTGTTGAATACCGCAATTCGGAGAACTTACAACTTTACCGATGACACACGCATCGATTTCGATAGTTTCCGTTACGGGACATTCTATCAATTTGCCCTTCAATACCGCTTGTAAGTAAGTGTATCATGAAAACAAAAAGCTTTTTTATACTTGTGTTTGGTGCCATGCTTCTTGCCGGGCGAGCGCATGCACAACTCGAAAACATCGTTGTTGAACTGTATTACGTTTCCGACAGCCTCGACGCCACCGATACGATTGGTGGAGGATTGGCAGCAGGAAGCAAGACCTACCGCATCTATGCCGATTTAACCCCCGATGCTAAGCTGCGTCGAATGTATGGCGATGCGAATCATCCCATTCGCTTCGAGAGTACCGCCAATTTCTTTAATAACAAATCCGATGGAGAGTCGTTTGGATTTGATTTTGCAAAAACCCGTCTCGACGAAAATACTGTGGCGCTCGACAGCTGGCTCACTTTAGGTCAAACCACCAGAAGCTCTTCGAAGCAAGGTGGAATTTTAAAGACATTCGACACCGACGGTTCATTTATTGCGGGATCTGGGGTGAACGATGGAGGAAGTGCGGAGATACCAGAAGGGCTATTAAATAACGACGATGCCTTGGCGGGTATTCCACTGAGTCAAGCCGATGGCAACGATACGTTGCCAATTATTCCAACAGATGCCAATTCAATTGGTATTGTAAATGCACTAGACCAAACCGACTCAACCATTTTTGGCTCAATAATTCCGGGCAATATCTTCGAAAGCCGTAATGCAGCCGTGTTTAATTCGGGCACGAAAGGCGTTGATACACTTCAAAATCATGTGCTATTGGCTCAACTTACCACATTGGGCGATATCTCATTTGAGATAAATCTAGAGGTTGAGGTTCAAACGCAAACGGGACCTCAAATTATCAAGTATGTAGCTCGAGATTCTGTCCTTCTTGAGGATGAAGTATTGAGTCCTTTACTCACATATCCACAATCCTGTGGATGTCAAGATCCTGATTATCTCGAATACAGCCCGAGCTTTGGCTGCAGTGATTCAACAGCGTGTTTAAACCTGATTGTATTTGGATGCATGGATCCTTTGGCCTGCAATTACAATGCATCGGCGAACTACAACATACAGGAAATTTGCTGCTACATTGGAAACTGCAACGATTTAGATATAGCAGAGGTTTGCCCTGAATTGTCGGCCAATAGCATCGAACAACAGGCGGTATTGTTGTACCCCAATCCCGGTCAGGATATCCTTTCGATACAAGCCGGCTTTGACGCCGGAGAGGCTGTGGATGTTTGCATTACCTCTGGTATTGGAGCAGTGGTTTATGTAAAAAATGACCTTCTCCCATCTTCAGGAAATACCGTGTTACTTGATTCGTTGAATTGTGCACCAGGAGTATACTTTGTGCAGGTTCGGCAAGGAGATAAATTGTTTAACGCTTTCTGGATCAAACAATGATACAATTACGTCAAAAATCAATGGGATTGAAACTCATTGGAAATATGGCCAATAGTTTATATTGGTTGGGAGTTCTATTTGTAATCACGGTTGCCAGCACATCCTGCGATAAAGATACCGAACCGGATACGCCCATTATTGAAACCGACTCCATAACCGATGTCTCGGGCAACGTATATACGATTGTAAAAATTGGCGACGATTGGTGGATGGCCGAAAATCTAGCAACGACCCAATACCGCGATGGTTCGCCTGTAGAATTACTTCAGAACAACGCTTCGAACTGGGAGAATGGCTTACCTGCTTACTGCCGTTATGAAGATAATACTTTGGCTCCCGGGATGCTTTACAACTGGGCTGCGGTAAACAACAGCGCTGGTTTAGCACCTGCTGGATGGCACATTGCCACTGAAGAAGAATGGCAGACATTGGAACGCCACTTGGGTATGGCTGCCGACGAAATTGAAAAAGTGAATTGGCGTGAGAGTGGCGCTTGTGGCGATAAATTAAAAACCAAAGGGCCTACCGGCTGGTTAAATTTCGAAGGAGTTTGGGGAACCAACGAGAGTGGATTTAGCGCTTTGGCAGGTTCATGTAGATTATGGAACGGCAGTTGGGCCAATCCCGGTTTGAGCAGCAACGGGTACTGGTGGACATCCACCGAAAAAGACAGCAGCTCGGCCTA
>JBILCR010000178.1:0-4990 GCA_044353055.1 Flavobacteriales bacterium | reverse complement strand
TGCCTATAATTTTGAAGATAACCTTAGAAATGCCGGAAAAAAGGAAGGCATAGAGATCGGTACCATTATTCAAAAACCCATTTTTGGTTTGGTAAATTATCACATGAAGCATCATTTTCAGCGCAGCTAATTGCGGCTAAATCGATATGAAAAATCGAAAAATTCATACCACTGCAGGTGATGCTGTTGGTGCACAAAAGTTACCTAACGGATTGCGCATCTTAACGGATAGGGCATTTTTAGATGTCGTTATATATTCAAGTGATGTGTTACGGTTTATTTACCGTCAACAAGCACAGGAAATAGAATACTCATTCAGCACGGTGCAAATGCCTCAAAATGTTTCGTTTGACGTGCAAGAAAATGCAACCGAATTTATAATACAAACCGAAGCGTTAGATGTTCATGTTTCGCGAAACCACTTAAGCCTGCAAATTAAAAACAAGCAAGGTGTTGTTTTAAATGAAGACGATGCATCGCTGGGATGCGGTTGGATTGGAGATGAAGTAACCTGTTACAAAAAAGTACAGGAGGGCGAGCGATTTATTGGCTTAGGAGAGAAAAACGGCAATCTCGACCGCAAAGGCAAAGCCTTTACCAACTGGAATACCGATTATTTTGCCTATCCGGTTGATGGCGACCCGCTCTATTGTAGCATTCCGTTTTTTATAGGAATTCATTCAAATACCTGTTATGGGATTTACATGGACAATTCTCATAAATCGGTGTTTAATTTTGGAGCGTCGAACCGAAGGTTTATCTATTTTCAGGCTTCCGACGGCCCAATGGATTATTATTTCATTAACGGGCCTAAGCCTGCCGATGTGCTTCAGAAATATACCTGGCTCACCGGTACTATGCAATTGCCGCCACTTTGGAGTATGGGCTTTCAGCAATGCCGTTACAGTTATTACCCCGATTCGGAGGTGCTCACCTTGGCCCAAAATTTCAGAAATCGCAATATTCCCGCCGATGTGGTGTATCTCGATATACACTACATGCAGGATTATAAAGTCTTTACCTGGGACAACGAACGTTTTTCCAATCCGAAACAGTTGGCAGAACAGATGCGTGAAATGGGGTTTAAACTCATTACTATATTAGATCCCGGAATAAAAACAGATACAGGGTACGATGTATTTAATTCGGCACAGCAGAACGATGTGTTGGTAAAATATCCCGATGGTGAATTATACGAAGGCGAGGTTTGGCCTGGATGGTCGGCATTCCCCGATTTTACATCCGAAAAAGGGCGCGCCTGGTGGGCCGATCAAATGAAAGGTCTCATTGATACAGGCATTTCAGGGTTTTGGACTGACATGAACGAGCCCGCTACCTGGGGGCAGCATATGCCCGACTGCATCGAATTTGACTACGAAAATGAGGGGGCCGCACATAAAAAAGCACGCAATGTTTATGGAATGCAAATGGCCAGAGCTACGCGCGATGGAGCATTAAGCCATAAGCCCGATGAACGTCCGTTTGTGCTCACTCGTGCAGGTTTTGCAGGTGTGCAGCGTTTTGCAGCGGTATGGACAGGCGATAACGTAAGTACCGACGAGCATATGCTTGCCGGCGTAAGATTGGTGAACAGCTTAGGCATCAGCGGTGTAGCCTTTTCGGGCTATGATGTGGGCGGTTTTGCCGGCGAGTCGGGTGCTGCATTGTATGCCCGTTGGATTCAAATTGGAGCATTCTCGCCATTTTTTAGAGGACATTCTATGATTAATACCCGCGATGCCGAACCCTGGGCATTTGGCGAGGAGGTTGAAGAGATAGCCCGTAATTTTATACAGTTGCGTTACCGACTTATACCGTACCTCTATTCGGTGTTTTACGAGGCCTCAAAAACCGGAATGCCTGTGCAGCGAAGCTTGGCACTCGATTACACGTTCGACCACCGCGTGTATAAAAACGAGTTCCAAAATCAGTATATGTTTGGTCCCGCGGTGTTAGTGGCTCCGCTCCGCTCCGACGCTCAGTACCATAAAATATTTTTACCTCAAGGCCTGTGGTATGATGTTTATACCGACAAGCAATTATTGGGCGACGCAGAGCCCATTTTGGAATATCCCATAGAACGTGCGGCATTGTGGATTAAAGCGGGCTCTATAATTCCCATGCAGAAATGCGTACCCCATCTCTCATCACTCCATAAAAATGATACGCTGGAGTTGCATTTTTATCTGGGTGCCGACGGCGAATTTCAGTATTACGAGGACGATGGTTCGAGCTTTGACTATAGGTCGGGTGCGTATTTACAACGCAACATGCGCATTTCTGGAAATACCATTTATATCGAAGCCGCTCAGGGTAATTATGCATCGCGTTTCAGTCACTTCAAATGTTACTTTCACGGCTGCACAAAAAACACGCTCCAAATCAATGGAAGGGAGCAAGAGATGAAGACCGAAACATACCGATTTATTGATCCTGTATCCGATTTTGATCCCTTCAGCAGGCGCTCCGAAAATCAGTTCGAAATCAGCAATCTTCACTTTACTATAATCGAAGCCCCCACGGCACTTTTAACCATCGAATTCTAATGGCAGGCAACTATTTTCGTCCAGCACTTCTCGCACTTTTTATTGCTGCTTTGATTTCATGCAGCAAAACGCAGTCTTTTTTAACACCGAAGAAATCCGAAATTGTTGGGCTGGCATCAATGATTACCTTACCGGTTGATACAGGCCGTATTGATCTTACTGATTTCTTTATCGATGTGGCACGCATTGATTCGGTTTCGAAAGTGGAGGGCTTACAGCTAAAATTGCAGCCCGGCAAAGAATACCTCCACGTTGATGTGGTATCGAAACTGCAGCCACTAATGGAATTGAAAGTTTGGGTAAAGGATACAACATATTCGTTGATGATGCGCCCATCGATGCAGCAGCAATATCGCTTTGAAGTTAAAAATATAGGTTCGGCTAAAAAGGTTCAACTGGCAGGCGATTTCAATAATTGGAATCCTGCGGCTACCGTTTTAAAACAAGAAGGCGATATTTGGGTAACCGAGATGCCCGTTAATCCGGGTAAGTATTCGTATAAAGTAGTAATTGACAGCGTATGGACGTTGGATCCGGGCAATCCCGACTCTACCAGCAACGGAATGGGAGGCTTTAATTCGGTGCGCACTATTAAGGGCCCCGATGATACGAAGACGCCATTTATTACAAGCGAAAAAGCTGAAGGCAGCACCATTCGATTTAGCTCGAGCAATACTATGGATGGTTTGTTTGTTCTTTGGGAGAACAGTCGTTTGCCTGAAACCTGTATTAAAAAACAGGAAAAAGGATTCGAAATCACACTGCCTGAAGCATGTAAGTCAAAAAAACGCTCTTCTCTTAGGGTGTATTCCTACAATGCGTCAGGAGCAGGCAATGATGTAACGCTCCCGCTTTCAGAAGGCAGTTTAATTACAGATGCTCAACAACTTACGCGTGACGATTTTCATACGGCCATATTGTATTTTATGATGGTAGACCGTTTCTTCGACGGCGATACCTCCAACAACCAGCCTGTTAAAGACGCACGAGTTGATTTCAAGGCCAACTATCAGGGCGGTGACCTCCAAGGAATTAAACAAAAAATTGAGGAGGGATACTTTAAAAATTTAGGCGTTAACACCTTGTGGTTTTCGCCTATTGTTCAAAATCCTGAAGGAGCCTATCAGGAATATCCTGAGCCACGTCGATGGTTTTCGGGTTACCATGGGTATTGGCCTATTCGTTCAACGGAGGTGGATCATCGCATGGGCGATAAAAAAACCTTAAAGGAACTTGTAGCGCTCGCGCATAAAGGAAATACCAATGTTTTGATGGATTTTGTTTCCAATCATATTCACAACGAACATCCCATCTTTAAGCAAAAGCCCGAATGGTTTAGTTCGATGTACACTTCTGATGGAAGGGTAAACATTCGAATTTGGGACGAACACCGCCTCACTACCTGGTTCGATACCTTTATGCCCGATATTGATTATACCAAACCCGAAGCGGTAAATGCCTTTTCTGATTCGGCTTTGTATTGGGTTGAAGAATTTGGCTTGGATGGCTTTAGGCACGATGCCACCAAACACGTTTCGGAGGTTTTTTGGCGAGCATTAACGCGTAAACTTAAAAATAGAATTGTAAAGCCTGAACATCGCAATCTTTATCAGATTGGCGAAACGTTTGGCAGCCGCGAGCTTATTGGCAGTTATATCAGCAGTGGGATGATGGATGCGCAATTTGATTTCAATCTCTATTTTGACGCGCGTTCTATTTTTGCCTCAAAGGGTGGCTCATTCGAAACGGTGGCCTCATCGCTTAAAGAAAGCGCGCGATATTACGGTTGTAACTCACTGATGGGAAACATTACAGGCAACCATGATATGCCACGTTTTATGTACTATGCAGGGGGAAGTCAGGTAGCGGGTGAGGACGAAAAAGAAGCCGGTTGGAAACGAAAAATCGAGGTTGTAGATACTAATGGATATGCCCGTATTAAAATGCTCCATGCCTTTATTATGAGCATTCCGGGAGTTCCGGTATTGTATTATGGCGATGAAATTGGAATGACCGGAGCCAACGATCCAGACAACCGCAGAATGATGAAATTTTCGGGATTAAGTGGCCATGAAATGGATGTACGCGAAACCGTATCGAAACTTTGCAAGTTGAGGCAAAACTCTATGCCTTTGCTTTATGGCACGACAAAAATTATTAGAGCTGATGCCGATGTTTTAATATTGCAGCGCTCGTATTTAGGAAAGCATGTGTTTTTAATCCTAAACCGTTCGGCATTAAAACAGAACGTTACTATGGATGGTTTAATGCCTTCTGGTACAATTAAATCCATTATAAACGGAAATAAAGTCGTTTTGAAGGAGAATAAAATTCAGGCAGAACTAATGCCGCTCAGTTTTGAAATCGTAAGTATTGAATAATTTTGCACCGTATGAAAAAAATAGCTTGTTTATTAATCAATTCGCTTGTAACAGCATCGCTTT
>JBILCR010000177.1:0-4994 GCA_044353055.1 Flavobacteriales bacterium | reverse complement strand
AGGAGAGGCATCAGGCTGCAGCCGAAGCGATTTTTTAGCCCAAAGAGGTTTCCATTTCGAAGGCAGGGCTTCAAAAGAAGGATATTGGGAGACGGTTTCGATGTCAAGGAAAAGAATCCTTTCAGGGGTGTTTAATACAGTCATATTCCGGAGCGTTAAATACCGGAACAAATCGGAACGGTTATGATATAATAACGCCTCTCTTATTTATCAGGGGGATTGTAGAAAAAAAAGAGGGCGAAACTGTTTCTGGAAGAAAAATAAATTTTTTATCGTGGATTAAGCCACGCTGGTAAAAGCTCACCCAGTACTCGTTAGAAAGGGCAAACATTTCTTCCATAATGGGCTCGATACGTACATAACTCTTGGGTTCGACCTGCTCGAAAAAATGCCTTAAAACGGAGGTGCGAACATCTTCGTCATTAATTCTTCCATAGCCACGCGAACTAATCAAAACATCTGAAATGGGCTGTTCTTTTTGGTTAATTAAATATACCGCCCAAGTACTGTTTTCGCCAATTTCTTCTTCGATAATGGCAACAGAAATATCTTCAACGTGGGGATATTCGATATGGCTTTTCATGAGTGACTTTCTCGGCCAAAGGTACAAGCAAATGCAGAATTAAAATTGAAACCGAACGGCGGAAATTTGCGTATAGCCTGTTGAAAACTTTGTTAATTACTTGCGCATTACGCTGATTATAATTACGTTTGTTTATCGGTAAGAAAAAAAGGACGATGAAAAAAAATACTTTTTACGCGACTTTGATGCTATTGGGTTTCTCTTTGAGCAGTCTGTCTGCTCAGGAAAGATGCATTCTTAAAAACCCTGGAGAGCAATTTAAGAAACTAACAGTAAAATCGTCGCCCGCAATTAAGTCGGTATATAGTTTTGGGGTTGGAGAAACAAGCGGCAGAGAATATCTTATGCAGCAGGATCTATTGGATGCCAAAGGTAATTTTAAGAGTTCAGGGATTTTTGCCGAAGATGGTAATAAAGCCGCCGATGTCCGTTATACCTATGATCCAGCGTCTTCGACAATACAAAAAAAGGAGGTTAGATTTTTGGGTAAAAACCTAAAGGAGGTTTGGTGGTATGCCTCAAATGAAAGACCATCAAGAAAAGAGCTGCGAACTAAGGGCGATACGTTACTGTCGTATACCGAATTTTTATACGACGATAAAGGCTTCCCAACAGAAGAAGTTGATTTTCGTGGGACTACCAAAACGCAGCGTCGTATTTATGAAGACATCAGAGACCATAGCGGATCGCTAACGCAAACGTGTCATTTCATATTAGACAGTTTGGGAAATAAGGTCCCAGGATCTTATCCATTAAGTGTCTCGGAATATGACGACAAGGGAATGATCTTGCAACAAACCGTTTACAACAATAAGGAAAAGCGTAAAATGCTGAGTTGGGTATATTACAAGTATCAACTCGACAACGATTATAAAATCATAAAGCGTTCAGGTTTTAATGAAGAGCAGATGGAGATTAGTCGGGAAGAAATAACCTATACCGATTCTTCTATTGTTACTGCATCATTTAAATCGTGTGGATGCGCTGCGAAGACCTCAGAATTGTTAGGCTCTGTTGAATTGGTTTTCGATAACTATGGGAATACGATTCGTGAACGCTATTTTTTAAATGGCATGTTGGATAAAGTTATATCGCGCAAGTTTGATGAGTTTGGTCACCAAACAGAAGAAATAACAACACTTTCTAAAGATCCCAACAAACTAATTAAGAGCAGAAAGATTTTCGAATATGTAACCGAAACCACTGCTGCCACGGCAAAGCCAAAGAAGTAAAAAATATTAGTGTTTCACCACTAATTTCGTCCAAAACGATTTTTCGCTCGAGCTGAGTTTTACCGTATAAAGTCCGTTTGCTAATCCAGCTGTGGATACTGTTGAAGGAGCATTTAAAAGTTCTTGAGAATATACTGATCTCCCGCTTAAATCGAAAATTTCGAGTATTGACGCGCTTGAAGAAAGCAATCCTACACTAAAATTGTCGTTTGAAGGATTGGGGTATAGCCGTATCTGATCAGATGCTGATGCGAAATCGTCTAAACCCGTCGAAGAACAGCCCAATTGATCGAATAAAAAAGGAACCATATTTTCAAATACGGATTCTTGGTATGTTAGGCTGCTTACAAAGGGTACATGATCGGCATTAGGCCAGGAAATAAATGTACTGGGCACGCCAACGTTTACCATGCGCTCGTGAATAGACGCGCTGCCGTCGACCTCCAAAAGCGGAACAAAAAGTACAGTTATAATATCCGAGCCATAGGGAACCGTTCCGTCATTAGTACCGTGCATTGATAGGCAAGGTACATCGCCCACATTAATCCACGCAGAATCTCCAATGGCACCGCAGAGGTTAACTACGGCCTTAATTTCTGATGAGTATCCGGGATTGCCGCTATTGCCCTCGATTCCTCCAAACTCAGTTAAATTAATGGATGCCGGAACCTCACTTTCCTGATCGAGGTATGCCGCATGAAGCGCCATAAATGCACCGGCTGATACCCCTCCGGCAAAAATAAAATCAGGGTTAATCTTATAGATATTCGACGTAGCGGCGTCTTTTCTGAAGAAACGGATAGCCGCTTTCATATCGCTGGTTGCCCTAAAAACAGCCGCAGTGGCAGTTTCTTCGTTGGGCAAAAATCCGCCAAAACCTAAGCGGTATTCAATGGATGCCACAACATACCCCAACTTTGCAAACTTTTGACAAATGGGCACTACATCGGTTCCTGTTTTATTTCCTCCAATAAAAGAGCCCCCGTGTGCCATAATTAGCAAGGGACGGCTGCTGGATGTATCGCCTTGCGGAAGGTAAAGATCAAGCTCAAGGCTTTGGCTATTGCCTTGCACATTGGTAGCTTGCCCGTATGTAATGTCGGAAAGGAGTTGCACAGAGGAGAAAACCTCGGTGGAGTATCTTCCGTTAGAGCAATCAAATTGTGCTTGCGATGCAAACGATAATGAAAGAAAGGTTAAAACAAGTATGGAATGCTTCATGGGTAACGATTTATGCTTTTGTTGCTTGTACATCAGTAATTTCCGGAATTGCATTTTTAACAGCTTCGGCCACCCCAGCTCTTAACGTCATTTCGCTCATAGAGCAGGAGCTGCAAGCGCCGTGCAGACGAACAATAGCTACACGCTCCTCGGTAATATCTTCAACTGTAATATTACCTCCATCGGCTTCGAGATAGGGGCGTATAGTGTTTATAGCCTGTTCGACTTTTTCGATAAGTAGTTCTTTTTCCGAACTGTTCATGGTTCGAAAGTACTAAAAGAAAAACGAAAGGCGAAGGGTCGCATTAAAATTTGAAATTTTGAATTAGATAATGCTAGAATCCGATACCACAAGGAATGAGATTAAGCCGTTGCTTGCTTTTTTGCGGCGTTTTGCAGTGCAATTTGCCGTACCAGGTTTCCTGCGAGGTTTATAAACAGATTGTTTGCTATACTGTTTTGACTTAAGCTTGCCGGATGTCCGGCATCCGCTGCTTCGCGAATGCTCTGAATAATGGGGATCTGGCCCAAAAGAGGCACATTGAGCTGTTCGGCCAGCTGTTGAGCGCCGCCTTTGCCAAAAATATAGTATTTGTTTTCGGGCAGCTCCTCTGGGGTAAACCAGGCCATATTTTCGACAATGCCTAACACGGGAACATTTATGCTGGGAATTTGAAACATAGCCACGCCCTTTTCGGCATCGGCTAGGGCAACTTTTTGTGGGGTGCTTATCACAATGGCTCCAGTGAGCGGCACACCCGACACTAAACTTAAGTGGATATCGCCCGTGCCGGGAGGAAGATCAATAAACAAATAGTCGAGTTCTCCCCAGTCGGCATCTGTAAAAAGCTGGTTTAATGCCTTTGATGCCATGGGTCCACGCCAGGCAATTGCCTGATTGGTTTGAGCAAAAAAACCAATGGAAAGTAATTTAACACCGTAATTTTCAACGGGAATCATTAATTGTTTACCCTCTACCATTTTAACATGAGGCATTTCGTCCTCTACATTAAACATGATAGGCACAGACGGTCCATAAATATCGGCATCAATTAGTCCGACTTTAGCGCCTAAATCGGCAAGGGTAACTGCAAGATTTGCAGCTACAGTTGATTTTCCTACTCCGCCTTTTCCTGAGGCAACCGCAACAATGTTTTTTACTCCAGGTAATAAAGCCCTATTGTTTTGCCTCAAGGTTGTGGTTTGTGCCGTCATGTTAATAGTCACCTCAGCATTTGCATCAACATAGTGGATAATAGCATTCATACAAGCGTTATGAATGAAGTCTTTCATTGGGCAGGCCGGTGTAGTAAGGACTACCGTGAAGGCAACGGTGTTTCCATTGATTTCAAGATCCTGAATCATGTTTAATGTTACAAGATCCTTTCCTAGATCAGGATCCATCACATTTCCTAAAGCAGCAAGTACACGTTCTCGAGTTATCATTTTAATTGAAATTATTGGGGCAAATCTACGGCCTCATTTAAAATAACAGATGCCTCTTCAATGTGTTTTATTCTCGGAAAAATCAATGTTCCGGTTTGCTTAAGCCATTGGGTTAAGGCACCTGAATAATGGTTTGGATTTACCCAATTAGTAGCGGCACTTAAAGTAATTAATGCACAGGCTATTAAAGCGGTTTTGAGGGCGCCTAACAGCCCACCTAAAACTCGGTTCAGCGTTCCCAGCAGCATGAGGTGTACTGCTTTGGATAGGCTTTTCCCTATGAGCCAGGCCATACTATAAATAAATATCAATGTTAGAAAAAATGAGATTCGCAGTAATGGAACAGGGTTATCGATATTGGATGCATTTATTTTTTCAACTATACGTAACGATAATTCGCCAGATAAGTAAACGGCCACAAAAACGCCGGCAATTAATACCAGTTGCATCACCAGACCGGATTTATAACCTCGATAAAAACCTATGGCCAGCAAGGCTACTAAAACCCAGTC
>JBILCR010000176.1:0-4996 GCA_044353055.1 Flavobacteriales bacterium | reverse complement strand
TTCAGGTGAAGTCAACTCAATCCGCCAGCGGGCCTTTAAGTAATGATCCGATTGTGGATTAAAAGCCGGAGAAACTTTACTCAAAAACGTTGCTGTGCATGGCAAGTTTGATCCAATGGCATATTCACCACTATTACTTATTTCGGCAAAGGATTTTGCAGTTTTGTAGGTTGCATCCTTAGTGTTATCCAAAACAACTGCAAGCCATAAGCATGAAACCAATATAATGGCCTCCGAATGCAGCTTTTTTGATAAAATTATGTAAAGTAAACTCAATGCCCCCGCAGTAATAACTCCGGCCAAAATGTATGGATGAATACTATCATTGAAGATTCGAGTCGATGCTTTTACCTGAAGAAAAAGCCACCATAAGACTATCGGTAAAGCCCAAATTAATTCTTTGTGACCTTTAGTGTTTTGGAAGAAAAGCGCACAATAAGAAAAACCCAGTCCGGTTAATGCATGTGCTGTTAAGCCAATCCATAGAAAATCATTATACGCAAGTTGCCCTCCTGAGGCACTCCAAGCAGCCCATGATGTTGGCCAGAAATGATTAAAGATGCAGAGCGATATGATGCTAATGATAAATCCATTTTGCCACCAGTTGATTTTCCTTTCTACCAACGGTTCGGTAAATGCAAAGGGCAATAGTAGCATAGGAAATACAAATCTTCGGGGAGAAAAGTCGCTGCCCAACGCAAATAAAAAACAAAATGCCAGCAATGTGCTGTAACTGAATTTGTCATGAGGTGTTTTTCCGCATAAAAATCGAAACAATACAACGGCAATCATTATGCTGCTTACCGGATCGTTCATAAACGGCTTCTCCGCTAAATGAACCAGCCGAAGCGCGATGCCTGCCGGATGGAGCAGCTGCTGCCACGTATAATATGCGCCGGCAAATTGAGATTGATACGTCTCAAAAAATGCAGCATTGGGCATGTAATAGCCCATCCAAAAGGGTATAACTACCAAGCTTGCACCGCAGGAAAACAAAAGTCCGCGGCGAAAAAATTGCTTGGCATTGGTTCCTGCTAACACTAGTGCGATGGCTAAAAAATGATATACAAAAGCCCCCTTAACAAACAAAGCAAGTGCTGCTATAAAACCCGAAATTATTAGGTTGTACCTGCCTTCACGTCTACCAAGTACAAAACTTGCTAATCCCAAACACGACATCAGTATTTCGGGGTGTCCCAATCGCGTCCAATCGAATAACAGAGGCAGACATAACAGCAGTAGAATCGTATTCTGCAACATCAACGTGTTACCTTCCTTTTTTGAACGCACACTACAACGATATAACAGAGCCAGAATTAGTACTGAAAAAGGAATCAGTGAGATGAGCCTCAGGGTAAAAAAATTAATTCCTCCGATCGAAAATATCATGTAATGCCAGGCAACCGTAAGCGGTCCTGCCGCCAGAGCTCCCGCAATTCCGTCGGCAGTCCATCGATGAAATAAAATCTTCTGCCGCGCGTTTTCTGCCCACCATGCTTCATCATGGATGTCTTCGGTGCTCTTTAAAATCGAGGGATCTGCGGTTATGTTGTAAAAATGCAGGCCCAAAAGACAGAGCGCCAAGGCGATGAATATCATGTCCTTTCGCTTAAGATAAGGCTTTACTTTAAATATCAGCTGCATGTCCAACGAGGTTTCGAAGGTAGTGAAATGTGGGCTCAGGCATTATCTGAATTTATATGTGCTCGTATTTGATGTGAAATCCCTAAGAATATACCGTGAATTATCATGGTAAAGCCTGATTATAGTGCAAAGGCCACTCAAAATAACGCACTACATTTTAAATTTACCGTAAAAAAGAGGCGTAGATGCACTTAAAATATATCTTTTATAATCATTTCAAGTATTGGATTGCGGAGCTATCAAATGAGGGCTTAAATCCTTGGGATAGTGCATTTTTTGCTCAGCAAATGCAAGAGCGTAACGATTGGTGCAACGCCATTGAATGTAATGAAGGCGATTGGCATAAACCTCTTTTTAAATTGCTGGATTTAGGCGAAAATGCTGAACTCGATGCCGGAAAAGTTAAAAGAGGTGCTTATACCTATACTATTTACAAATTATGTGTGGGTTGGCAATTGCTCGATGCCGGATTGCCTTTGGCCGAACTATCATTAAAAAATGGCGATTGTCTGCTAATCGATAGCAGTTTTAAGCCTTCGCGTGGAGTTATTGTAACCCCAACACCATTAAGGTTGCCAAAGAGTTTTGAATCATACGTAAACGCTTACGAATACTCGTCTTTTCAAACACCCTTGGTTCACGTATGTTATGCTGCAGAATTTGATTCTATTGGACTTTATTTTCGAAACAATCCCGATTTATTGGAAAGAATTGAAAGAGCAGGGTTTCGCGTTTCATTAGATGAAACGACTTCCTCAGGAAAATCAAGTCAACATCCTTATCATTTAGAGGATGATTATTACCAACAATTGTTATTTGACGCTTTGGGTTGGTATAATTATTCTCCCAAAAACAGTTCTCAATATAAGGAACAACAACCTCAACTAAACTGGATTTTTAACGAGGGATATTTTGGATTTATTAAGGTTGTTTACTCTGAGTATCGTAATTACGATCCCAAGAAGTATCTTTATATAGTACTTGATAGCGATTATACAACGACTTTGCAGTCGTTAATAGCATGTATTACTAATTTTGAAGCATACCGAAAACAGCATTTCGAAGAAATTCGAGAAATTATTTTGGATTGTATTCCGTATATGAAACTCGAAAAAACATCGAGCTATTTTGTCATGTTAGAGCAGATCATGCGCCAAAAAAAATTGGGATTAATGAGTGAGAAGGAGGCGCATCAACTAAGCTATCAGGAGGCGCACCAACAAATGGCCAAAATCAATCACACCGATTTGTTTTATGAACAGTGCATAAAAGAATTCGGTGAAAAAGCACGCATCTTAATCGCTTAGTTCAAAGCCAATCGATAATTGCGAACAAATGCCGCCGCTTTTTTCATGTCGTAGGATAAAATGCGATCTTCCTTCATGAACGGAATTTCTGCTCTGAACTGAGACAGAACGTTTTCCAATTTTGTAGAACTCCGCAATGGCCGCCTAAATTCGATAGCCTGTGCGGCATTTAACAGTTCAATCCCCAGAATCGACTCCAGATTGTTGAGTACACGCCAAGCTTTGGTTGCGGCATTGGCGCCCATGCTCACATGATCTTCCTGCCCGGCCGATGAATCGATGGTGTCGGCAGAAGCAGGTGTGCAGAGCTGTTTGTTTTGACTCACCAAAGCAGCAGCAGTGTATTGCGGTATCATCATGCCCGAATGCAGCCCCGCATCGGCAGCCAGAAAATGCGGCAAACCGTTTTTGCCCAGCGTTAATTGATAGGTACGACGCTCCGAAATGCTTCCCACTTCATGCATGGCCAGGCACAAATAATCGAGCGCCATGGCCAGCGGTTGCCCGTGGAAATTTCCACCCGAAAGAATTACATCTTCCTCGGGAAACACGTTCGGATTATCGGTTACCGAATTGATTTCGCGCTCAAATACAGCGTGGCAATGCGCCCACACATCGAGCGATGCGCCTACTACCTGAGGGGTGCAGCGAAACGAATACGGATCTTGCACTTGTTTTTTCTCCTGTTTTGCAATCTCACTTCCATCTAACAATTTGCGAAAATTGAAAGCCACGTGCATTTGTCCGGGATGCGGACGAATGGCGTGTAATGCAGGGTGAAAAGGCTCCACTCTGCCATCAAATCCTTCGAGCGAAAGTGCGGCTATAATCTGCGCCTTGTCGAACAAATCTTTACTCCGTGCAAGAAGCTGAACTCCGTAAGCAGCCATGAATTGCGTTCCGTTGAGCAAGGCCAATCCTTCTTTCGAAGCCGGCTTGATGGGCTTCCAGCCGAGCTGTTCATACACTTCCTCTGTTTGCATGCGTTTGCCTTTGTACCATACTTCGCCCATTCCAATAAGCGGCAGGCATAAGTGTGCGAGCGGCGCCAAATCGCCCGAGGCTCCTAGCGAACCCTGTTCAAACACCACCGGTAAAATACCGTGATTGTAAAAATCAACCAGGCGTTGAACCGTTTCCAACTGAACACCCGAATAGCCATAACTCAAGGCCTGCACCTTCAAAAAGAGCATGGTTTTTACCAGCTCCGGTGCAACCGCATCGCCCATACCACAGGCATGCGACATGATTAAGTTGCTTTGTAACGTCGACAAATCATCGTTGCCGATTGACACATTGCACAAGGACCCAAATCCGGTATTGATGCCGTAAATTGGGGCTTCTGAAGCAGCAATGGTTTCGTCGAGATAAGCACGGCAACGTAAAATATTCTGTTTTGCTTGTTCCGAAAGCTGAATCTGTTGTTCGGAAGCTACGATAGAAGCTACTTCTTCGGGACTAATTTTATCGGGACCAATGGTGTAAACGGCCATAATCTAGGGATGTAATCTTGGTTAAAGATTGAAATAGGAGCGAAAAGAGCAAATTTCGGAGCGAGGCACAGTAACTTGTCTTCCGGAAGATAGTTCTTTGACGTTTACAATTCCGCCTTCGGCTTCGGTTGCTCCATAAATCAGCAGGAAAGGAATGCCTTTTTTCTCGGCATATTCGAATTGCTTTTTAAGCTTCCCAGCTTCGGGAAAAATTTCTGCAGGAATGGATGCGTTGCGAAGTTCCTGTACCAAGGATAGACAGGGAGGGAGCTCGTCGGCCGAAAAATTCGCAATAAGCACCTCGCTGGTATTCAGTGCTTCGTTCGGAAAAAGGTTGAGTTCGTTTAGGATATCGTAAATACGATCGGCCCCAAAAGAGATGCCTACACCCGGAACACCGGGGAAACCGAAAATGCCGGTAAGGTCGTCGTAACGGCCGCCACCGCCAATGCTGCCATAGGCAAAGTCGCGGGCTTTCACTTCCAGGATGGTTCCGGTGTAATAATTTAAGCCGCGGGCCAAGCTGAGGTCGATGACAATTTCGGCCTGCTG
>JBILCR010000175.1:0-5004 GCA_044353055.1 Flavobacteriales bacterium | reverse complement strand
ATATTTCCAATATAAGTGTATCAAATTACTTCTGAAATTAACACAGTGTGTTAAAATTTCAATTTGGTTGTAGCGATTTGATTTCGTAGGAATCCTATCCCCCCCTGCCCAACGCGAAGCTAGCTCCACCGCACCAAACAGCCGTTAATAAACGATTAAAACGATTAAAACGAAATAATCTGAATTGCATTAACCAATTTTTATTGCCTAATGAGCATCATTTATTTACAATACGGGGCCAAACATAAAATCATTTAACTGGCGTTATAAATACTGTTTAGGAGCATGGTAAAATAAGCAACTAAAACAATCGAAGACTCCAATTAATTTCTGCGCAAAAAAAACTCCGAACTAGGTTCGGAGCTTAAAATTTTAATTAACTAGTGGTTTATAAGCTATCAAGAAGAGCTGTTAATGCAGCATCTGTGGTGGCGCTCATAGTAATTTGCACCGTCTGTGAGGCATTAACTGTTAAATCCTGAGTGTAGCTAAACAGCGTTCCCGAGCTATTAACGGCAATGGCAATAACTTTAGCCGCTGTTCCATTAGGAATAACCCCTACACTTTGGCTGTATGCCTGCATTACAGTTTTCGTAGCGGGCAGATATACAAAAATGGCTACATTGGTAAGGTCGTCCTCTTCGGAGGCAAAAGTAAGCGTGCTGCCCGTTGTGGAACCAGCGAGTTTATCGCAATTTATCCATCCGAGTCGTTCAATCAGCGCTGTATAACCAATGGTATCAAGGTCCCAAACAGGATTTTGCTGCTGAGTAACGCCCAATGACGCCAAGTTATCCGTCCAATCGATAAAGCTGCCCGACTCAAAACCATAAAACACGCGCATGTAGTCGGGCTGTGGAGCCTCATTGGGCATGCTTACTTTAAACTCGCAGCCCGGACGCAGCTTTAATTCGGTTCCATTTTTAAAGGCGCGCAAACGAATTTCGCCTCCTGTTTCAAGAATTCGGCCGGCAGAAACTGTTGGCATTCTGTAGTAAATCATGTCTTTAGGTGTGTATAATTCCACCAGTTTTACACTAAACGGGTACGATACCGAATCGCCATTGGGCAACATCAAACAATCCTTGCTGCCCCAAATGTGAGTAAACTGATTGCCTATTATTGGACCGGTTCCGCTCGAATCAATGATAAATTCCTGCTCCTCTTGTTTTTTCGAATCGAGATACGTGTTGGGCGACTCATAGGCATTGAGCTCATCGCGGGCCTCAATACGATCTTTTGAACATGAAGCCATTACAGCCAGTATTCCTCCGATTACAATTGTTGTTCTGATTACTGTGTTTGATAGTTTCATAAGCATGAGAATTTATTTGAACAAGAAATTTTTCTGTTTCATTAATAAGCAGGACAATCGGTACCGCCTTTTTTGGAACGTTTTTTACTCTTACACCCAAAAATATACATTAAACCAATATTGAGATGGGTTTCGAGAAATTTAACATTGTAGCGGTATTCGGCAAAAGGCCTTAAACAGCGTCTTCCTGAAATACCGAAACCAGCCTCAAAATTCCAGTTATTAGGTCGCGCTTCGGGAAGCTCAGAGGCCAGATAATCGATCCATCGATTATACCCCGCATGGGCAAGAGCATAGCCGTATAGCTTACGCGTCTTCAAAAACTTATAATCTACACCTAAACCAAGGGTTAGCTCGTTTACTTTATTAAAGGGGAAAAAGTACGACACCTGAGGCGTAAAGCTCACCGTACGATCCGGAAAAATAACCGCTCTTGCGCCTGCCCCTACACTCTCGGTCTGAAAGTTATAAATACCTGATACCCCCAAACCCACATTCTGCGAAAAACCCACAGCAGAGAAAACGAAGGCCGCACAAAAGCAAATAAATCGAATTTTCATAGTTCAGAAAATAAGGGTAAAATTAAAACAAGGCCATAATACAAAACTCGAAAACATTTGAAGAACGCATTGTGGGAAAGTTTATTGCCAGAGCACCTTAAACTTTCAAAAGTTATAATTGACATTCACCAACGCTCTTTTGGCAAGCTATTTAACGTAAGATTTCGAGTTATGAAATCAATGATTCATTATCCTTTACTTCATTCTTTATTTTACGTTTCTCATAGCTGTCATCAACCACCTTGTCATTGTCGGTTTTGAGAAACACAAAACAAAAATGAATACCGCATATCAGGCCATCCTTACAGCTAATGCGTAAGCCCGCTTTACTCCGCTCAAAAAATTCGAGCGGCATACGCGGAAATGTACCCTCGTTAAATAAAACCACCGAGCCTCCAATAACACAATGCAGGCATTGGTCGTAGTCCACCGAAGAAATGGCAGTTGCCTTAAGCCGTTGACTATACCAATTTGTAAACTCCTGTTTGTTTCCGGTGTGTGTTTCACAATGTTCATCCTGATATTCAAATGCACCTGAATCATCAAGCAGGTTGGTAATAGCGTCGATGTCGCCCAATTGGGTTGCTTCAACAAAGGCATGCAGTATTTCGCGGGTTGAACGTGCTGTAAGCGTCATAATGATTTGATTTTTAGATATTTTATTGATTAGTTTTTAACACATAAATCTAATAATATTTTAAATCTGCCATCCATTTTGTTTTGAAAACTTCCGATTTGCCTTATTCCATAAATCGATTGGGGTCAATAAATTTTTATTCAAATTGCTCAAAATTATTTTCGCCCAAAAACATGAAAAACTTTAAAGCAATTGCATCTTCAATTTTAGTAATTTCATTTTTATTAGCAGGCTGTAATTCAAAACCTGAAGATATAAAGTTAAATGAATTAAACACGGTTTGTGATTATGTTGATGCTTTAGAAAAGGTAGTTGAAGCTGATATCAAACTAATGAAAGAAAAAAAAGACACAGAACTTAGCGATGAAGATATAGAGTATAGGGGATTACTTCGGAAAAAGCTTGAGGAAATTTCCGAGGCTTTAATGAAAAAGTTTAGTTTCGCAGAAATGAAAGAATGTGAGAATTTCGCATCATTTAAGGAAAAATTTAATGAATCTGGTGGCAAAGACAGATGGTAAAAGCATTTGTTTAACAGTCATATTAAAACTCACAAAATATGAGGAGTACTTTTAACCCTAAAGGATAAACAAATCCCATAGCGTAAAATAAAAACAGGTGACAAAAATTATTTATTTTTCCACTTTACAAACATCCTCTTAAATTTAAAGAATATAAAAACTCCAATTTCAAATGATTAAATACCTCTCAAGTGCTGGCATCTGTATACTAATTATGCATGCATTAAATGCACAAAAAACCGTACCGACGTTGCGAGCCAATTTGCCTGACACCCGATTTTACGATTGGGGTAAACCACCGGTTCAAGATCCATATGGCCCCGGTAATCCATGGGTTCATCCGCATATCATGTGTCATGGAGCCTACGAAAGCATAAAGGCTTCCAGCACCCTAGCACCACAAGGCAAATTTACTTACCCTATAACTAACCTGAGCGACGACAATCCTAAAACAGCATGGGTTGAAGGAGCCGCAGATTATGGAATTGGTGAATACATTGAATTTTCAAACTACACGTTCTATGGTTCTGAATTGTACATTCTTAACGGTTATCAGTCGTCGCAAACTTCATGGGAAAACAACAGCCGTGTTAAAAAGTTAAAGGTAAGCTGCAATGGAAAAGATATTTGTATTCTTGAATTAGGCGATGTAATGGGCACGCAAACGTTTACACTTTCTGACGCGTTACGCGAAAAATTAAATTCAGATGGTGATAATGAGTATAAAACCATTCGTTTTACAATTATGGAAGTATATCCAGGAATTAAATGGAAGGATACTGCAATTACTGAAATTTTTACATGTGGTGGATAATTAATAGATGCTCAAAAAAAATAAGATAATCCACCATCATGAAACTTAAATATTATCTTATACCCTTACTATTTTTTATTCTAAAAACTGAGGCTTATGGACAATCGGGACTGTTACGCACCGAAACAGGATTAATGGCATTTTACAGCAGCGATTCGGGAAGTTTTACGCTTCGGCTCGACGAGCCCCTTACTGAAATTCCGGATTGGATCAGCGGAAATAGGCTACAGCTTTTTGATGGTATTTATTACCTTCAACTATTTGACCCACGTGTATTAAACATAAATACGCATCAATCATCTAAGGATATTCTTGAAGATTTTAAAAAATGGGAAACAAATTATATTGACACATCAATAAATAAAAGTGTTGAAAAGTCGAATTATATAAATGATTATGTGAATTTAAATAACGAAACAAAAGACCTTGAATACAATGCCTGGTTCTATTATATTATTATTGACAATAAAAAACATTATTTCTATTTTTTGGATGCATTTTATAAGGGTTTTCTTTTCAGATATGAATTTAACGGATTGAAGTTCGCCGAAAAAGGACTTGAGGCTGCAAAATTATTTACTTCAGAATGTTCTAAAAACATGCATTTATACCCCAAATCAATAGATTTAAAAAAGTTACAATCTAAGCTGAAAGAGGGTATCTATATTTATGAATAAAATAATTAGTATTATAAATTATATGCTTCCAACACCTATCTTATTTTCCTTTAATCCTTAGCCTAAAAAACTTTCGATTATTAAAATATGATCAAATAATTTATCTTGAGAGCATTGTTTTTCGCCTAAAAACCAAAAATAATTTGCCACATCCATTTAATAATTAAACATTAATGACTAACCACATTTTCAGAATAGTTGCAAAATCGCTCCATGAAATAGCATCTAAAATAGGACTGAGCTATAACCAGATCAATGTTTTGGTGTATTACTTTTTAATTCCCTTTTCGTGGTTGTGCCTGCTCGATATCATTTTACATACGCATTATCTAAAAATAAGCTTTGTTATTTTCGTCATCGGTTTTTGGGCGGGATGCATAAACTTCAAGATTTACTGCGACCGGCTTTTTAATAAATCTGTGGTATTTCTCAACTATTTCAACCGCTTTGGCAGCAATTATATAGCCTCATCAGTATGGA
>JBILCR010000174.1:0-5007 GCA_044353055.1 Flavobacteriales bacterium | reverse complement strand
AATAACTACCTGTGCGGCAATAATTCCAGATGAGGATTTAAGCCTGCAGTATTTAATTTGATGTCGAATGCATGATGCCCTTCTTTTACGGTAACGGCTTTGGTTCCACACTCGGCTAAACGTATCAACAATTTTCCCGAAGTATCAACTGCTTTAATTCTTAATAGAGGCCAGGATCCCGTAAGTTGAAACTCATTCAAATCCTTAACTATTGCAGAAGAATCGTTCAAAATCCGACCAATATAAACGGAGTCCAATTGAACTGAGTCGAGCGTTATACCTGTTTTATTGTAAATTTCAATACTGAGTTTCTGCGAATATGCTGCGGTGTGCATGGCACAGCATATCCATATAAATGCAATGATTAGTGAATATTTCATTATTAAACTTTCAATAGGGAATGGCCTTCAATACCCCGCCGGGATTTAGATAATAGATAACGCGGCTAATATCGTCGAGCAGGTATTTGGGTTCATTATCTTTTCCAAAATTAATTTCGCTCATTTTAGAGCCGGTTTCTTTAGAAATTCCAAAAAGTCCATAATCCTTGCTTTCAAGTTTGCCTAATACAAATTGTACATTATTTCCTGAGGCCGAGGCTTTAAATCGTTGACGAATTTTTTCCATATCGTTAGCTGCTGCTGCAAGTCTAACATTAGCTCCCCTATTGGCAATTTGCCCAATGGCATCGCAAAATTGCCTACCCTGTGGCGATGTAGACGCGGCTGCAGCTTGTTTTGCCTCTAATTCCAATTCGGCGTAACGCATAGCATCCATTGTGTTAAGTACAGCTGCAGTAGCATAAATAGCCTTTTTCCAACCTGCAATTCCAGGAGCAGGAATATGGGTTTTAAACATTTCTTTTCCAGAAAAATCAAAGCCGGCAACAGTTTGCGATGAGGATAATACAATTCTATCTTTCAATATCCCAATTCTATTGGGCGTTTCCTTTTGCTCAAAATCAATCTTAGTATTGGTGAGGGCTGTTTGTGTTTGATGGCTTAAGTCTGTTTTGTACAATACATCATCAGCAGGATTAAAAGTATATGAAATATCACCGTTTCGGAAGTTTACTAAAGGCTGCTCAGGTTTTGAAGAAATATTCTTGGACAGGATGGATTTTCCATTTTCGAGACTTACAAAATCTTCTTCAAGATTGGTGCGAATATATACAGATGAATTAATGAGCTGCAACTCCTCCACAAAGCCGTTTATTTTATAGGCATTTTCAAATACATAGGCTCCTTTATCGAGATCTACAATATTGATGAGGCTTTTGCCATTTCCACCATCCATACTGATGAGCAAACCTTTATCGCAATAACTGTAAGCGGTTACAGTACCTTTAAGTTTAACTTGTTCTTCCCATAATTCTTTTCCGGTATTATAATCATACATGGCCATGGTAGGTTTAAACAGGGTGTTGTTTGGATCTACCGCTGAGGCCACAATTAATCCAACCGGATCGTAAATAACACGGTCGGGTAGACCACGCTGTTTAGCCGGTTCGGCCCAGATAGGTTTACCCGACGAAACATCATACGCCATAACTGCCTGACCGCGCATGTAAACAAATTTATCGTTTTCGAAGTAGGCTGTGGCTAATTTTGTTTCGGTTTTGGTGGTAGTTTGGGCTCCTTTAAGCTTGGGCAATTCTGCCTTCCAGAGCTGTTTGCCATCTGCAGGCGAGAAGCAATAAATAGCGCCGCCGCTCATACCGCCGGTAGTGGCGATAATGAAATTACCCGCCTCGTTTTCAATAGGGGCCCCATCAATTACTTCAGCAAATATGCCGTTACCAAACGGATTTTTAAGTTCCCATCTGAGGGTACCACTGGCAATATCCACAAGAAAAAACACCGATTCTTTACCTCTTATTCCTTGAAATATTAAATCGCCCGTACTCCCAAGCAGGTATTGCTTACCAATACTGATACCTTCTTTTTTCGAATCGAAAAGTATCTTCCCGTCGCTCAATTTAAATATGAGTTTCGATTCGAGTCGGCCTTCCATGCGACTGATCATGCCGAATGGTGTATTCGGAATTACCTGGAATTCATCTTCGAGAGTCGAAATTACATTAGGGACCGTGTACAGTAATTCGCCGGATTGTTCGTTTATCCCAACAAGACCATCGTTGGTGCTAAGAATTAAACTGCCGGTGGGCGTTATCTGATACCAATTGATTGATTTTTTTAAATTCACTTCCCACTGGGCAAGAGCAGGAATGCTAAAAAGAAAAAGGATATAGACAAGTTTTGTTTTCATGGATATGTATTTATATGATTTGCTTTAACGCGTTCATTTTATAAAGAAACGTGAAAAATGGATTCCACTTCAAAATTCTTAAAATTTGATCTATAAAAAAACACGACCGCCGCAACCAAAATTAATGCCAAATTAGTCGCAAACAGATTATTAAAAACTTTTAAAAACTGCTGGCTAGTGCTTATCGACCAAAAACAATATCTTGTGAAACATTAAAGCGTTAACATAAATTCAATTATAATTTAATTCCCTATGAACGTACACCTTATTAAATCGCGCGATGTAGATGATGAACTCTACTTACAGGTAACCGAATTGCTAAAATCGGTTAATGGCCCCATCCAATTCCACTGTTCTCAGAACTACGAAAGCTATTTTAACTACGACGATCTTACCACTAAAGAAATTCTGGACAAAGAAATGTTCGAAAAAAAAGAGATGAGCAGAGTTACTAGTGCTATGAGCTATGATAGAAAAGTTAGCTTTCCTATTGAGCGGAGCGAAGCGCCTTGGTCGCTCCTTTTTAAGGAGTGTGCTACCTATCGTAAAAGCAACCGTATTAAGGATACCGATTTTGTCTTTTTGCTCACCAACACGGCCAACGAGATGAATTGGTTTGCCTCTCTCGATTTCAAAAATCCATTTAATGGATTTATTCATTGCGATGACTGGGATTATTACATCCAATGCCCTGAATATTTCCCTATTGCCTACGAAATTATTGCACTTATTTTACAGAAAAACATTTTCAATAATGTTTCTGACATCCGCACTTTAGCGCACAACAGACCTATTGGTTGTGTGAGCGATTTGTGCGTTAATAAAACCGAAATTACACTCAAATTACGCACGGCCGACATTTGCGAAGACTGCCTCGAATCCATCGGCGATAAAATGTCCATTCTCGAAATTAACCAATGTATGCAGTTGATGAATATGTTGCGCGAACGGATGTTGTTTGTAACCAACCGTAAAAATTATTTAAAAGCCAGTCGCTTACACATTGAAGGCAAAAAAATAATACTGCTCGATTACAGTAATATTGAGTTAAAATTACGCCCATTAGAAATTATAGTGTATCGCCTTTTTTTGAACCATCCCGAAGGCATTTATATGCACGATCTAACCGATCATAGCCTTGAGCTGTTCGAACATTATTCAGAAATATCAGGGTCAGAAAGTGTGAACGATATGCGCATCAGAATTAATGATTTAACCAATATATTTAGCGAATCAGCTTCACAAAAAATATCGCGCATAAAAAGAGTTTTTGAAGAAAATATTGGGAAGGAATTAGCCCAACGGTATATCATTAAAGGTCCAAACGGAGCTCCTAAAAAAATTGATCTAGACCGAAGTTTGGTAATGAATTAAGTTGGGCACATGAGGGCGAACTTCTAAAAATCGACGCGCACTTGATTGTAGCCGGCAAAGACACCCAAACCATTATCCACATTGGTGTAAACAATGGTGGGTTCAGCAAACGGATTGTCGTAACCATAATTCGATAACGATTTATGGAAACGATAATACTCCTCAGAACCTCGAATAACATAAGCATAACGGGACGAAATATTAGCGCTCACTCCGTAAAATTTAACCTCATTATCGGTGAATATTTTACCGTCCACCATATTATTGTCGCTAACAAACAACTCGCCCACATTACTTGGAAGATTCAATTCATCCGGCACATCCGGAATAAAATATTTGTTGTAATACATGATTCGATAAAATTCCATATTCGGAGAAATATCATTTAACGTAATTCGGTAACGATACGTCTCAATGATGTTATTATACTGATCTACCGCGGATGTAAATGAAACCGACTTGTCGGAAACCAATGCTTTTTCATTAGGTATGATTGTTTTAGCACGAGCGGTTTCGCCGTTGGGTGCGGTTACCTGTAAGGTGTATTCAACTCCTGCATTAAGCGGAAAATCAACGGTTGAAACCTCATAGGTACTCCACTCCGAATTATAAAGCATGGTATCTAATTGGCCGTTTCCGCTTATGATTACCATTAAATTGTTGGGGTATTCGGGCAAGGTATCGGTTTTATTAAAAACAGGTTTCGACCAGTAAATAGAAGCTTTAATGATTTCGGTTGAATCGGATATAAAACACGAAATCGACAATTTGGGTTTTGTATCAGGAAGTTTGATATCCGCTTCTTTTTCGCAAGCAGCGAAAACAAATGCACTAAGGACTACAGGAATTAAAATACGCATGCCTTAAAATTTATAGGTCCATGAAACAGAGGGCAAAATGGGGAATAGCGAAATTTGACTCAAATAACGGCTTCCGTCTGCTTTAGAGTCGATATAATAGAAAAACGGATTTTTACGATTATAGGCATTATATACACCAAGCTCGAAGGTACGCTCGCTCCTTTTAAGCTTTTTATGCCACTGTACAGCAATATCCAAACGATGAAAAGGAGCCATCCTAAAACTGTTTTTTGTTCCGAAATCTTCGGTATACATTAAATAACCTGGAAACGCATTGGCAGAAGGATCGTGTGGATTTACCTGATATTGTGCCAGCGGCAGCGTTACCGCCTGACCGGTTCCATACACCCAAGTAGCAGAAAGTGTTAGCGAGGGCTTTATCTCATAAATGGCCACTATAGATAAATCGTGCCTACGATCGTAACGGGCAAAAAACGGTTCCCCGTTATTAAGCTCATCAAACTGCTGTATGGTCCACGATACGGTATAGCCCACCCATCCGGTG
>JBILCR010000173.1:0-5018 GCA_044353055.1 Flavobacteriales bacterium | reverse complement strand
GAAATCCGTCGGTCATATTCCTGGCAATGTTCAAATTATCACCAATCCTAACCAGAGCGGGTATATCCGACACCTGCCAGTTTCGTAATTTAACTTCCATTAAATATTAGTGTAATGAATAATTAATTGTAACCCCTACTTCTAACGCACGCTTATACGGTTGCAAAGAAAAACAATTTTTAGAGACGCTTCACTTTTGGGGATGAATTAAATACTAAGTAACCATATATGCCTATAAATACATAAATCGCCATAGGCAGCTTCAACCTAAAATAATCCTCTGCCTTTAATATATCCTTATAAAATTAGATAAACGAATAATTGTTTCAACGTTCTTTACATTAACAATAGACGCGATGTAGCCGTTTTGAACGCAGAAGTTAGAACGTTCAAGCCATGGGGATCTATTCGCAATTTCGGCAATAAGTATGTAGTGTGTGAACTATGTTCTAATTTATATCTAAACTGTCAAGCGAATAAAAACAGCTCGTAACTTTGCGCAAAACAAAACAGCCATGAACCCAACCCTTGTATACGCCGAAGCCACTCCAAATCCTGACGTTATGAAGTTTGTGGCCAATCGAATGATCATTGATCCATTGAAACAAGTAGAATACCTCAGCGCAGCAGAGTGCGAAGGAGCGCCATTAGCTATCGAGTTGTTCAAAGGAGGATACGTTAAGTCGCTATTCTTTAGCAATAACTTTGTTTCTATAACTCGTACTTCGCAGGTAGATTGGTCGCAGATTGCCTCGGCAGTACGCGAATTTTTGCAAGATTATTTAACTAAGGATTTGCCGGTAATCGAGGTTTATCCTGAGTTGACATCAAGCGACGAAACTCCGCAAAAAGTAAGTGAAGTCGGCTCTGTCGATGAACAAATCATTCAAATTTTGGAGGAATATATCCGACCTGCTGTTGAACAGGATGGTGGTGCCATCACCTTTCGATCGTTTGAGGCAGGCGTTGTTACTGTTGCTTTACAAGGAAGCTGTTCGGGCTGTCCTTCATCAAAGGTTACCCTTAAATCAGGGATAGAAAATTTACTAAAGCGCATGGTGCCCGGGGTTGAAGAGGTGGTTGCGGAAGAAATATAACCCATAAAGCCCAATATGATTAGCTTTTCAAAAGAAAGTCGCAAATGGATTGATTGGCTAAATACTCAGATTACTAATGACAAACAGGCTTTTATTTTAAAATCAAGCCTTACTGTTTGTTGGATTTTAGCGGCTGTGGTCTTTGCCACGATTATATATACCATTCCAAGGGGATTTGACTTAAGTGATGAATCCTTTTATTGGATGGGCTATAAAACTCCAGATCAATTTGTGTATATTGGTTTTTTTCAGTGGTTGGGTGAAGTTTTTATTATTGAAGGCCACCATGAAATTAAAATACTACGAGGAATCAGACTTTTACTGCACCTAATTTCTAGTTTCTTCCTGTATGCTTCTGTAAATTATTTTTTTCAAAGGACTGGTCATATAAAACCAGAGCTGCGTTTGCTGCTGCCTCTTCTATTACTGGGGAATTTCGCCAGCTATAGCATTGGACCGCAAAGTCTTTCGTACAATCACATGGTGTTGATACTTTTACAGATCGAAGCCGGTATTATCTTTTTTCTTCTTGGCAATAAGAATGAACGTACTCCTCTCTTTTTATGCTGGTTAGGACTGGCAATAGCGCATCCGTTATTATTCTTAGCTAAATTTCCTACAGCATTTATCTTTCTTTTTTTCTGGCCTATTTTATTGCTATTATACCCTCAAAAAACAAGTTGGAAAAAGGCTTTCTTATGTTTTTTATGTTTGTCCATCCCTATATTTTTTTTAGCCCGATCTCCAACGAATATAAATAATTTCATATCGGATTATCAAGCGTATTCGCGAACTATGACATCGCATAATCCCTTAAATTTACTATTTCAACTATGGAATACAAGTCAGCAATTTTTTATTGAAATAATAAAAAACAACCTAAAAATAGATCGATTAATTTTATTGCTTTTCCTGGTATATTTAAAATTCCCCCGCACTAGAATTGGGCTTATATTGGCAATAACATGGCTCTTCTTAAGCTTTGATAATTATTTCAATCTTTTTAAACAACATGGATTTTTCCCAAGTCAGTCCTTATGGATTGATCTAATTATTGTTGGGCTATTTTTTCAGGCCTACATATCCATTAAGGAGGCCCTTTTTATTCTGGCAATAGTATTAATTCCATTTGGTGCATCAATAGGAACCAATAATAATATCTTCACCCATATTACATTTTACCTTCCATTCATCATTTTGAGTGCATTTTTATTTAAAAACCATGTAGCTCAGAGTTTCGGAAATCTATCCGTCGTATTAGCCACAGGCATTATTTGTTATTCTTTTTTGATGGTTTATTGGGAACACCCTTATCGCTTAAACACTTCATATAGCCAACAGAATACCCCTTTTAACATTGCCCATTCAGGAGAGCAAATTTTAATGGATTCCGAAACGGCTCAAGGGCTTAATCAACTAAAATTGCTACTAAAAAAGAATAATATCAAACCTACTAATCATTATTTATGCAGCTATTCTGGAATGATTGGAGCCGGATTATTGCTGGGATATAATGCACCGGTTCATTCATGGAATGATGACAAAGAAATGGAATACAACAAGTATTGCTGGAGTAAAAAAAGCTTAAAAAAAGACAAACCCTTTATTTGGTTAAGCATCTCAGAAACAGAAACACATCCTAATTTTTTGAATAAAACAGATTGCTTGGGTGAGCTTTTGGGTACAGTTGATTTAATCGTTTACCAAAAAAAACAAAAAGTATTTGCATATAGAGTCCATTGGCTATAAGTCTTTTAAAATTAAATAAGAGAAGTACTATTCCTACAATTTTATTGTCGGAACAATGAGCTTTATGTGCTCATTAATAAATCGCTCCCTCCAAAAATGATGACCGATAGAATTGACCAGATTGGAATTAGTGTATCACAAAATATCCTTGAGCTGACTCTCTAACATCTGAATTCTAGCCTGTGCATCCTGCTGTTTCTTGCGTTCCATCTCTACCACTTCGGGTTTAGCGTTGGAAACGAAGCGCTCGTTGTTGAGCTTTGCCTCAACCGATTTCAAAAAACCTCGGGTATATTCAAGCTCCTTGGCAATTTTCTCGCGTTCGGCTTCAGGATCCGAATTTTCGCCAATGGGTAAAAACACCTCGTCGGTACGCACCACAAGCGGTACCGATTGATCGGGTTTGCCCTGCACGTATTCAATGGTTTGCAGATTTGCCAGTTTAGTTAATACTGCTGCAAAAGGCAGCGGATTATCAACCGTACGACTGGTGCAGCTCAAGACAAGCGTTTCTTTGGGCGACATGCCGCGTTCATTGCGGAAAGTTCGTACTCCAGCCACCATTTCTCTAATGAGTTCGAAATTTGAATTCAGCTGCGTATGAACGGCCATTTTTTGAGGCATGTGATTTACAATAAGATGTTCGTTGGCTTCGCGATTACGCAAATAAGCCCAAATTTCTTCAGTAATAAATGGCGTAAACGGATGCAGAAGCCTTAGAATATCCTCAAAAAAGCCAATCGTGCGCTCGTAACTTTCTCGGTCAATGGCTTGTTCAAAGCCAGGCTTCACCGCTTCGAGGTACCATGCGCAGAAATCGTCCCAGCTGAGTTTATACAAGGTCATCAACGCCTCCGAAAGGCGGTATTTCGCCATCAGGTCGTCTACTTCGGCAATGGTGGCCGATAAGTGCGATTCAAACCAGCTAATGGCTTCGCGATTTACTTCGGGCATTGACTTATCTTCTACCTTCCAGCCATGCACCAAACGGAAAGCATTCCAGATTTTGTTGCTGAAATTACGTCCCTGTTCGCACATGCTTTCATCAAATGGGACATCATTACCTGCGGGCGATGTAAGCAACATGCCCATGCGCACACCATCGGCTCCGAACTTTTCAATTAAATCAATCGGATCGGGTGAGTTGCCTAATGACTTCGACATCTTTCGCCCCAGTTTATCGCGCACAATACCTGTGAGGTATACATCTTTAAACGGAACCTCGCCGCAGTATTCCAGTCCGGCCATAATCATGCGTGCCACCCAAAAGAACAAAATTTCGGGGGCTGTTACCAAATCATTAGTAGGATAATAATATTTTAAATCGGCATTGAATTCGGCCGGTGTCTTCACGACGGCATCAGCATCGAATACGGTGATGGGCCAAAGCCACGAAGAGAACCAGGTATCCACTACATCTTCGTCTTGACGAATATCAGCAGCCGTATATGTTTTTCCTTTAGCAGCAAATTCGTGCAAGGCAGATGCAGCATCAGGTGCTACCACTACATCGCCGGATTTGTCATACCATGCCGGAATGCGCTGACCCCACCACAACTGACGCGAAATGCACCAGTCCTTTACATTTTCCATCCAATGCTTGTAAGTATTAAAAAACTTGGCAGGATGCAAACGCACTTTCCCTTCCTTCACCACTTCGAGTGCGGGTTTCGCCATTTCTTCCATCTTCACAAACCACTGCATCGAGAGTTTGGGCTCTATAACTGCATCGGTGCGTTCCGAATATCCTACGTTATTCTTAATATCTTCTACCTTATCAAGTAATCCGGCCGCTTCGATATCGGCAATTATGGCTTTACGCACAACGAAGCGATCCAAGCCCACGTAAAGCTCACCCGCAGGGGCAATGGTGCCATCGTCGGCAATTACATCGATGGCCTCGAGCTGGTGCTTTATCCCAAGCTGATAGTCATTAATATCGTGCGCCGGCGTTACCTTCAGCGCGCCGGTTCCGAAAGCGGCATCTACGTAATCATCGGCAATTACCGTAACTTCACGATTAATCAAAGGCACACGTACTTTCTTACCTACTAAATCCGTGTAGCGTTCGTCATTCGGATTTACACAAACCGCCGTATCACCTAATATTGTTTCGGGACGCGTGGTTGCCACCGTTAGGAAATCGTTGCTTCCTACAATAGCATAACGCAG
>JBILCR010000172.1:0-5067 GCA_044353055.1 Flavobacteriales bacterium | reverse complement strand
TACGGTGGCTTTATTACCACAATAGGCCGTTAACCTGCGTTCAAACTCTTTTGTTTTAGGACCGGTAGTAATCCAACCCGATTTTAAAACTGCGGTTACTTCATCAATTACTTCCTGGCGAATATGCGGCGGTGAAAACGGAATCATGAAAAAAATTGTACGCTAAGATGCTTAAATGGCAAAGGTATGGTTTAAGAATAATATTAAACAAAAAAGGTTTGCATGATGCAAACCTTGTATGATTAAACTTTTATCCTTGAATCAACGACGCGGCTGACTATTTATATACGCATTAAGCTCATCCACACTCGATGAAAACGAGAAAGCATTGTTAACCATGAAGTAATTGCTCTGGTCGTAGGTCCTTCCGTAAGCATATTTGGCAAAATCAAGTTTAGTATCTTCGAAGCTAAATAAGCCAATAATTTGATTTACCTGATTAACAGTCATACAGTTACTATTAAAAACCTGTTGTGCCACTTGAAATTTATTTTCTTCAAACGGTTGACCGTTAACAGTTGCCATTGCATTAGCGAAGGTACCTTGGTCCATAGGCCAAGGACAACCAATCATACCTGAATAGCCCGGCATGATGTAGTGACTGTTGTTTTGAGTAATAACCGCACCTCCGGTAGTAGTGGTGGTAGTAGTGGTTTGTTGCACAGTGCCTCCCGGTGCCCCTACATTCATATTGAAATTAACACCTAAATCAGGATCATTAACCGAAACATTAACGGCCGCTCCTGGTGTTACCACCGTTCCTGAAGTACCCATTGTAGTGGTAGTTGTTTGTGTAGTTTGTGTAACTCGTCCGGGCTGCGTTACCACGGTGGTGGTAGTTGATGGTGGAGCTGGGGCCACTACCACCTGTTGCTGAACTACTGGAGCAACCAATGGAGTTTCGGAAACAAAACGCATAACGTATTTCTCACGTTCTTCTTCGCGTTTACGCATGGCGGCTGTGTCTGCACCTCCCAATTCAACGGCAAACGTTTTACCTACATCTTTAACCCCCTTTACCACAGTTCCTTCTTTTCTGGGGCGGATATTAAATGTATATTCCTTAAAAGGATCGAGAGGTATGGTTTTATTGACCTCACCCAAAGATGCATCTTGAAAAATTGCCTTTACTTTATACGTTGCAGGTGCTGTAAGATCGGTGAGTTTAATATTAGTTGCAGGCACATCATTGTATTTAAGTCCATTCATTATGATGGTAAATGGCTCGCCATTTTCTGCAAAAAAAACAAGGTTCGATCTTTGCGAAAAGCCCGTTAGACTGAATATAATCAAACCTAAAATTGTACTACATAATTTCATAAAATTGAGATTGATGAGTGAAACATGAAACAAAAATAAAAAGGAATTTAAATATCTAACCAAAAACTTTGCCTAAGTGCTCCCAAATAAAAGGTAATTACTCCACAAAACTCAACTTGATCATATTGGATTTTCCAAACTCATGCATAGGGATTGAGGCAACGTTAATCATTAGATCACCGCTTTTAATCATCCCTTCGTTTTTAAGGATATTTTTAATGTCGGAAATGGTGTGATCGGTGCTCACCATTTTATCGTAGAAAAACCCACGCACACCCCACACAAGGCTCAATGTATTTAGCAGGGCAGTATTTCCCGTGAAAATAAAAATTTGAGCCTTGGGTCTGAAACTCGAAATACGAAATGCAGTATAGCCCGAATGAGTCATGGCAACAATGGCTGCTGTTTCGGTTTGTTCAGCCATATGTACGGCACTATTACAAATCGCATCTGTGAGCATGCGTGATTTCTGCGAAACAAGCTTATTGTCTTTATGATAGATCCCTTCAAACGCTTCAACACGGGCAAGGATCTTTTGAACGGTTTCAATAACTCGAACCGGAAATTTACCTACCGACGTCTCACCACTAAGCATTACAGCATCTGCTCCATCCATAATTGCATTGGCCACATCATTAACTTCTGCTCGGGTAGCATTGTAATTGGTAATCATCGACTCCATCATTTGCGTAGCAATAATAATGGGGATAGACGCTTCTAAACACTTTTTAACCAGCATTTTTTGAATTAAAGGCACGTTTTCCATAGGGATTTCAACTCCCAAGTCACCACGAGCCACCATCAAAGCATCTGTATGGGCAATAATGCCATCAATTTCTTCTATGGCCTCAGGCTTTTCAATTTTTGCAACAACGCGTGCCGTCTTATTTTGACGCGAAATTATGTGCTTCAATTCCTGAATATCACTGGCACGCCGCACAAATGAAAGGCCTATCCATTCCACCCCATGGTCTAAGGCAAATTGCAAATCGGCCAAGTCCTTTTTGGTAAGGCATGGTAATGAAATTTGGGTATTGGGTAGATTTACACCTTTTTTGGAAGATAGCGTTCCTCCATGAATCACTTTCGCTACTACTTCGTTGTCTTTGTTGGTGGACTCTACTTCCAGTACTATTTTTCCATCGTCAATCAGCACCGTTTCGCCCGGTTTTACATCTTGCGGAAACTGGGGGTAAGTCATGTACAGTTTCTTTGCAGTTCCTACACATTTATCGGTAGTAAACGTAATAGTTTGTCCAACTTCGAGTTGAACGGCATTGTTCTCAACTTCTCCAATCCTTAGTTTTGGTCCTTGAAGGTCGGCCAGAATAGCTGTGTGCAATCCACGTTTCACATTTATAGCTCGAATATGCTTGATTAATGCGGCATGGTCATCATAGCTACCGTGACTAAAATTTATGCGACACACGTCAACCCCAGCAAGAATCATTTGCTCCAAAACCTCAGGGTTAGACGTAGCAGGTCCTAAGGTGGCAATTACTTTTGATTTACTCTGAACTTTAAACATACTTATTAAAAAATAAAGTTATCTCTGTTTTTCAACTTTTTGATATCCATTAAAAAAGCGGCATTAACTACCTCTATTTCACGTATCTGTTGAACCATTTTTTTTTCGTGTGCTGCGTCCTCATTACCCCCTCGAATGATTAGAAAATAATCTATCGCAGGTTGTTCAGGAATAAGACTTCCCCATTCATGACGGTTGGATAACATCTGAAACATTATGCCTTCCTCCTCGGCTTCATTTAAATAAGGTGGCAGCCAATTCATTTGAATACTGTCTAAACTTCGAACCGATTCTTTATACTCAAAAACGCTAAAATACGCCACCTTACCGTCAGATTCGATCTCCATCTCCAAATCATCTTTACGCTCCAAACTGAGATTTAGCGCATTATTCAAGAACCAACAAAGTTTAAAATCGGGCTCCTGGCAACTGATTCCGATCAATTTAAAATCGAAATCTGCATAATCTTTTAGAGCTATCTTTTTCATTTCTTCATGCAAAATTAAACCATATTGTTTAATTAACACTATGAAGGATTTTGCACATGTAAAATCTGCCAAGCATTTTCGGCTGCAGTTTGTTCGGCAGCCTTTTTCGAATAACCTGCTCCTTCAGAAACAGCGGTGCCATCAATATACAACCTGACATAGTATAGCTTTTTTCGATCGGCACTTTGTTCTTCGCGTGCTTCAAAAGTAAGGGTTTGCTTGTTTTTTTGAATAAGGTTAATCAACCGCGATTTAAAATTGAGTTCCATGCTTTCGAGTTCTTCCAGATCTACATGAAACTTAACTATTCTGTTCAAAATTAATCGTTCCGTAAAGACATAGCCTTTGTCAAGATACACAGCTCCCATAAGGGCTTCAAACGTATCGCCTGAAATGGATTTATACAATCTGTGAGAATCATCGTATTGAATTAACGCGTCAATACCCATTTTAATGGCAAGCTTATTCAAATAGGTACGGTTTACCAATCGCGAGCGCATCTCGGTAAGAAATCCCTCATCGCGGGTTGGATAGCGTTCAAAAAGCATACGCGCTATTACCGCCCCCAAAATGGCATCCCCCAAATATTCGAGTCGCTCATTAGAATCTTTAACGCCCTGCCTAATTTCTTTAGCTACCGAGCTGTGGGTAAATGCTTGCTCGTAAAGCCTAATATTACGCGGCCAAAAGCCAAATAAGCTTTTTATTTTCCGCGCTAGACGGAGATTTCGGGAAAATAAAGGAGATAAAATGGATAACAATCAGGAAATGTACTTTCTAAATATGACGGATGCATTATGGCCGCCAAATCCGAAAGTATTGCTCAAAGCCGCGCGAACTGTTCGGTATTGCGCTTTGTTGAAGGTGAAGTTAAGATTTGGATCAAGCTCAGGGTCAAAGTTTTCCTGGTTAATCGTGGGCGGTACCGCATCGTTTTGAACAGATAAAATTGAAGCGATAGCTTCAACGGCACCCGCAGCACCAAGTAGGTGACCAGTCATTGACTTGGTCGAGCTGATATTCAATGAATAAGCGTGCTCTTTAAAAACCCCCAAGATGGCTTTTGTTTCGGCGATATCGCCTAATGGAGTTGATGTACCGTGAACGTTAATATAATCAATCTCGCTAGGCTGCATTCCCGCATCATCAAGGGCAGATTTCATCACGTTAAGCGCCCCCAAACCTTCGGGATGTGGTGCGGTAATGTGATGGGCGTCGGCAGATGCTCCACCGCCAGCCAATTCGGCATAAATTTTCGCACCACGCTTAAGTGCATGTTCTAACTCTTCAAGAATAAGTGCTCCTCCACCCTCACCCATTACAAATCCGTCCCTACTAACGTCAAATGGACGCGAGGCAGTTTTAGGCGAATCGTTGCGTTCCGACAAAGCATGCATGGCATTGAAACCACCCATGGCAGGCTCATTAACCGCTGCTTCAGACCCCCCTGTAATCATCACATCCGCTTTTCCCATGCGGATGTAAAAGAACGAATCCAAAATCGCATTGGTTGAAGACGCGCAGGCCGACACCGTGGTGAAGTTAGGACCTCGAAATCCGTAACGCATTGAAATATGACCCGATGCGATATCGGCAATCATTTTGGGAATAAAAAAGGGACTAAATCGGGGAGTTCCATCGCCTTTAGCAAAGGCTTCGACCTCCTGAAAAAAGGTATTTAAGCCGCCTATTCCGCTTCCCCAAATAACTCCTGAACGATCGGGATTGAAA
>JBILCR010000171.1:0-5086 GCA_044353055.1 Flavobacteriales bacterium | reverse complement strand
TTCCGAATGCTGAACCAATAAAAGAGGGAGATATTATTTCTGTTGATTGTGGCGTACTAAAAAACGGATACTACGGAGATTCTGCATACACTTTTGCTATTGGCGAGGTGGATGCTAGAGTTCAGCACCTTTTAAAGGTTACTAAAGAAAGTCTTTATAAAGGCATTGAAGTAGCAATTGAAGGTCATCGGCTACAAGATATAAGTTATGAGATACAAACATATTGTGAGTCTCAAGGCTTCTCTGTAGTACGCGAACTCGTTGGCCATGGAATAGGGAAAAAGCTTCACGAATCACCAGAAGTACCCAATTTCGGAAAACGTGGATCGGGTCCAAAACTTCAACTGGGTTTGGTTATCGCTATTGAACCAATGATCAATATGGGGAAGCGTAATGTAATCCACGGCAAAGACGGTTGGACCATTACAACACAAGACGGCCTTCCGTCGGCCCATTTCGAACATACTATAGCTATAGGCAAAAACAAGGCTGATATTCTTTCTAGCTTTAAGTACATTGAAGAAGCATTGGAAAACAGATTAATAACACAATAAAGAAAAAAAACGTGCCGAAACAGTCGTCAATAGAACAGGATGGTACCATCGTAGAAGCATTGTCAAATGCAATGTTTCGCGTTGAGCTCGAAAACGGGCATATCATCATTGCACACATTTCTGGCAAAATGAGAATGAACTACATAAAAATCTTACCCGGCGATAAGGTAAAAGTGGAAATGTCCCCATATGATTTAACCAAAGGTCGAATTACCTACCGCTACAAATAATAAACACCATGAAAGTAAAAGCTTCCATCAAAAAAAGAAGCGCGGAGTGCAAAATTGTACGCCGCAAAGGGAGACTCTATGTTATCAACAAGAAGAACCCTAAATTCAAACAACGTCAAGGATAAGCCCAAAAATAACATTTAAACTATGGCTCGTATAGCTGGAATTGACCTTCCTAAAAACAAACGCGGAGAAATCGGACTCACCTACATTTATGGCATTGGCCGTTCAACCGCACAAAAAATTCTCCAAGATGCTGGTATTCATTTAGATAAAAAAGTATCTGAATGGAATGATACAGAATTGGGAAAAATTCGTGAGATCATCAACGAACGCATAAAAGTTGAAGGTGCACTTCGATCAGAAGTACAGTTAAATATCAAACGATTGATGGACATTGGTTCGTATCGTGGTATTCGTCACCGTATTGGTTTACCAGTGCGTGGACAAACTACTAAGAACAATGCCCGGACCAGAAAGGGTAGAAAGAAAACAGTTGCCAACAAGAAAAAGGTAACTAAGTAAACATAACCCGTTTTATTCACATCTCTATTTCATTGAAATGGCGAAAACATCAAAAACAACCAAAAAACGAGTTGTAAAGGTAGAAGCGGTGGGCCATGCCCATATCAACGCTACATTTAACAACATCATTGTGTCGCTTACAAATAACAGCGGCCAAGTAATCAGCTGGTCATCGGCCGGTAAAATGGGCTTTAGAGGTTCTAAAAAGAATACTCCCTACGCTGCTCAAATGGCCGCTGGAGATTGTTCCAAAGTAGCCTACGATCTTGGCCTGAGAAAAGTAAAAGTATTTGTTAAAGGACCAGGAGGCGGACGAGAGTCAGCAATCCGTACCATCCACAATGCTGGCATCGAAGTGTCAGAAATTGTTGACGTTACTCCTATTCCACACAACGGATGTCGTCCTCCTAAACGTCGTCGTGTATAATTTCATTAAAAGCTTAAAAAATCATGGCTAGATATAGAGGTCCAAAATCAAAAATTGCCCGTAAGTTTCGCGAAGAAATTTTCGGTCCTGATAAATATTTGAGTAAAAAGAACTACCCTCCCGGACAGCACGGCCAATCTAAAAAGCGTGCTAAAATGTCGGAATATGCTGTTCAATTGCTTGAAAAGCAAAAAGCTAAATACACGTACGGAATTCTTGAGCGTCAATTTGCAAAGATTTTCGATCGTGCTTCGCGCGCTAAAGGAATAACTGGTGAAAACCTTTTGAAATTCATCGAGGCACGATTGGATAATGTGGTATATCGTATGGGGATTGCTCCCAGTAGATCTGCGGCGCGCCAGCTCGTTTCTCACAGACACATCACTGTTAACGGTAGCTTGGTGAATATCCCTTCATACACTCTTAAGGCAGGTGATGTTGTGGCCGTTCGCGAAAAATCGAAATCGTTGGAAGTAATCAGTGGATCTGTTTCGGGACAAGCTTCAAAATATTCATGGATTGAATTTAACGCGTCTTCACTTTCAGGTACATTCTTAAATTATCCTGATCGTGAACAAATCCCAGAAAATATCCGCGAACAACTCATCGTCGAATTGTATTCTAAATAATCCGGGTTAACCCAGCCCATTAATCAATACGCAAGCTATGGCAATACTGGCATTTCAAAAACCCGATAAAGTAGTGATGATCAACTCAACTGACTATCATGGTCAGTTTGAATTCAGACCACTTGAACCAGGGTATGGAATCACTGTTGGCAACGCCCTCAGAAGAATTCTACTTTCTTCGCTTGAAGGCTTTGCAATTACAACTGTTAAAATAGAAGGGGTAGAACATGAATTTTCTACCATCAAAGGTGTTGTGGAAGACGTAACCGAAATTATTCTTAATCTTAAACAGGTTCGTTTTAAACAACAAATAGATTCTACGGATCATGAAAAGGTAATGATTACCGTTTCGGGTCAAAGTCAACTTACAGCAGGTGACATCGGAAAGTTCACTTCTGCATTTCAAGTGCTAAATCACGATTTCGTGATTTGCAACATGGATCCTTCGGTTACTCTTAAAATGGAGATCTCCATCGATAAAGGACGCGGATACGTTCCTGCAGAAGAAAATAAACCTGCTAATCCGCAAATGGGACTTATAGCGATTGATTCAATTCACACGCCCATTCGTAACGTAAAATATTCAGTTGAAAATTATCGTGTTGAACAAAAAACCGACTATGAAAAACTGATAATTGAAATTACCGGTGATGGTTCTATCCATCCAAAAGAAGCGCTTAAAGATGCTGCGGTAATCTTAATTCAACACTTCATGCTGTTTTCTGATGAGAAAATTACTGAAGATTCTGGAATTAAGGCAGCAGATACTGAAACATTCGACGATGACATCCTCAAAATGCGTCAATTACTTAAAACGCGTCTCGTTGATATGGATTTATCGGTTCGCGCTTTGAACTGCTTAAAGGCAGCCGATGTGGATACCTTAGCGGATCTTGTATCGTTTAATAAAAACGACCTTTTGAAATTCCGGAATTTTGGTAAAAAGTCACTTACTGAACTTGAAGATTTGGTTCGCAGCCGTGACCTAACCTTCGGAATGAATCTAGCCAAATACAAATTGGATAAAGACTAATACAATACACCAGCCCCTAGGCTGTAAATAATAAGAAATCATGAGACACGGTAAAAAAGTAAATCATTTGGGAAGAACAGCGCCACACCGAAAAGCGCTTATGGCTAACATGGCCAGTTCACTCATTCTTCACAAACGCATCAATACTACACTTGCTAAAGCAAAAGCCTTACGTACTTACGTGGAGCCTTTGATTACCAAATCGAAAGAAGACAGCACACATAGCCGTAGAACGGTATTTGCCTACCTTAAAGACAAAACTGCGGTAAGTGAATTATTTCGTTCTGTAAGCGTAAAAGTTGCTGAGCGTCCAGGTGGATATTGCAGGATCATTAAGCTTCCTAATCGTTTGGGAGATAACTCTGCAATGGCTATGATTGAGTTGGTTGACTTTAACGAAAATCTTACTAAAGACGTAAAAGCAAAAACTACAGAAAAGAAAACACGCAGAGGGCGTGGTGGTGCTACTAAGAAGTCGGATACTCCTGCACTACAAAATGATGCTCCGGCATCTACGCCTGTAGTTGATGAGAGCGCTATCGACTCTACAGTAGTAGAAGAAACGCACCAAACACTAGCTGATGCTGAAACCGAAACCCCATCCGCAGATGCTTCAACTGAAGCCCCTGCCAATGAAGGCGACGATACTCCTGAGGCATAAAAATTAAGCTCGTGCTTAAAACTAAAAAAGGATAGAACTTAAGGTTCTATCCTTTTTTTTTTGATATTCGCTCCCCAAATGAATGCATTACGAACTCCGAAAAAAAACGCTTTACTTGTTCTTGAAGACGGTACTATATTTAAGGGAAAAGCGGCAGGCGCATCTATAACAACAACGGGCGAAATTTGTTTTAATACTGCCATGAACGGGTATCAGGAGTTGTTTACAGACCCCTCCTACTCTGGGCAAATTGTGGTATGCACCCATGTTCATATTGGCAACTATGGCGTAATGGATTCAGAAACCGAATCGGGTGCAGTAAAGATTGCTGGCCTTGTTTGTCGCGAATTTTCTGCCAATTATTCCAGAAACATGGCTCAAGGAAACATTCATGATTATTTCATCAATGAACAAAAGCCTGTCATTTATGGTATCGACACACGTAAACTCGTAAAACATATTCGCGATAAAGGCGCTATGAATGCCATTTTATCAACTGAATGTGATGATCCAGAAACTCTGAAAAAACAATTACAATCGGTTCCATCCATGCAAGGTCAGGAACTTTCATCTAGAGTTTCATGTGAAAGGGCTTATGAGGAAGGATCGCCCGATGCTTCGATACGTATATCAGTGCTCGATCTTGGGTTGAAACAAAATATTGTTAGATGTTTGACAGAGCGTGGGGCAAAAGTTAAGGTATTCCCTGCCAAATCAAGCTTTCAAGAGCTTGATTCGTTTAATCCGCATGGATTTATGATTTCCAATGGCCCGGGCGACCCTGCGGTTATGTCATACGCTATTGAAACGGTGAAAGAGGCCCTTGATTCAAATAAGCCCATATTTGGCATTTGTTTGGGCCACCAAATTTTAGCCGAGGCCTGCGGGGTAAAAACCTATAAAATGCATAACGGCCATCGTGGAGTAAATCATCCCATTCAGAATTTAACCACCAGCAAAGGAGAAATAACCTCTCAAAATCACGGATTTGCTGTTGATAAGGATCAGCTTGAAACCAGTAAATTGA
>JBILCR010000170.1:0-5133 GCA_044353055.1 Flavobacteriales bacterium | reverse complement strand
GTAAGCGTCTGTATTTGCTGGGTAATCAACGGTGTGGCACCTGATGATGCCAGTACCCATTGTCCGCCTTGCCAAATGCTATTTCCATCATTAAAAGTAATACTGTTCTGGTTGCTTGAAAAGCTGCATGAATCTGCTTGATCAAGCAATGAGCCCCATGAAGGGGTGTCGGAACGGGCTTCGCGTCGGTAGAGGGTGTATTCATTACAGGTTGGGAGCGAAAAGCCGGTGTTTTGAAATTGAATTTGTTGCAGGGTGTCGAATTCCTGATTGCTGCCAAAATTTTCGAGAATCCAGTAAAAAGGCCCAGTAGTAGAATTGGGAATTTCGTTTGGCTGCTGATGGATGCGGCTCAACCAGGTTTCGCCGTTTGGTGTTAATCCTGTCGAATTGGTTTGCAAGCTTAAACCGCAGTTTTCGAAAGTATATGTGCCTGCAGCGGTAATTTGCTGCATGGCACTAACCCCTCCACCAAATGGGCCGGTGCTGGTAATGCGCGAACAGCCCCCCACTAGCGAATTGTGAATGGTGCCGCTTCGGTCGAGCGCCTGTCCCGAGTTTTCGTTAAACTGAATATAGCTCACCAAGCTTGCATCGTCCTGCGGTTTTCGAGTTAAATGCATAAGCTCTCGAATCTCACTCTGCGATAAGGCTCTATTGTAAATACACACTTCGTCAATAATGCCTTTGTAGGTGCGGCCCGAACTGTTGGGGTCATTACCTATAATTAGTGGTGTATCAAAAGCTTCGGCAGCATGATTGCCGTTATTGGTATACGCTATGCCGTTGAGGTAAATGCTGGCCGATGCCGGAGTCACTACCAGTGCCACGTGCGACCATTCGTTAATCGGCACCACAGGCCCGCCGTTCCAGCTCCAGAAGCCATCGTTCCAATGGTATCCTAACTTGTTGGTGGTGCTGTTAAAATTTAACCCACAGGTAGTTGATCCACCTCTGAAGAAGAGCAGTCCAGCCCAATTGGGTTGATTCATTGAAGGTTTTATCCATGTGCTCAAGGTAACTGTATTGGAATTGAGCTGAAGGGGTTGTGTGCCCGCAGTGTATTGCCCGTTAGCGGTTAGTTCGAGTGCCATGCCCGGTACCGAATCGGGTGCACAAGCATTGCCTACACTGATGAGGTTAGCATAAGTAACGGCATCGCTTCCTAAGCTGTCGGCTATACTTATGCCTACGCTATAATTGCCTTGGGTTCCAAACACCACTTTTATATTTTCGGTATTGCTTGCGCTTATATATTGTGGCTGTGGCGAAATCTGCCAATTCCATGCGGCACCGCTGCCGTATTGAGCTGAATAATCGCTGAAATAAAAGGTATCGCGGGCACAGTTGCTGCTGAGTTTATCCACTGTAAAATGGGCCACGGGCTCTGTTAACTCATAAACATCGGCTTCCCAAACGCTGCGATCGCTGGCATTGCGAATTTTTCCCGCTTTGTACCACGGAACTAATTTAAAACAAGAAGTAGTTGGAGGGAGGTCCTCACTGTAAAGCTCCCAGCTGCTCATGGAATTATTTCGGTAATATACTGCCCGATTGGTTCCCAAATACACTCCGCCATCGGTACCGCGTTGATGCACAATGGCCTGCATGGTTTGGTTGTTGAGCACGTCGCTGCTGTAATTAAACCACGATACCCCGCCATCGGTCGATTTAAATACTTTATTGTTATTAGTAGCGGTGGCCGATGATAGCAGTGTTAGCCAAAGCACATCCGATTGATGTTCGTCGATGGCGAGATCGAGTTGGCGCGTGCTGTTGCTGCCAATTACTGAGGTTGGTGCGGTAATGTCAATCCAATTGGAACCGCCATCGTTGGTTTTCCAAATTTTACGCGTGCCGCTTTCTGGTGTAAATACCACAAACATGCGGTCGGGATTATCGAAGGCAATTTCGAGGTCGGTAATTTCGCCTACGCCAAAATCACGGATGGCCGTCCATGTAAGTCCGTCGTCGGTACTTTTCCACAATACTGAATCAACGCCCGAAAATACTGTGGTATAACATCGCGGATGCCAAACCATAGGACAGGAATACCCCAAAACATAGCTGGCATTGGGCTGATTTGAGAAGGGAAATGAAGTAAATGCTGTGGTACGATTGAGGGGTAACTTATCCTTGCGCGAATCGTTATACACCCAGGTATTATTTCCCGGATTCACAAAACCGCGGTACCCGTCGGCCGATCCTGTGTATGAGATCCAGCCATTTTCATACACAGAATTATTCTTCAACAGGTGGCTATTATGATAGGTACCGCCCAACATAACGTTGCCGTCTTTAAATCCGGCACCAAAACCCCAGAAGTCGGTTCCGCTAATACCCAATTGGCGTCGACTAAATGCTGTTTGACCGCTATCTTCTGAACGAAAAATACCGCCATCGCAGGCCACCCAAACTTCATTATTATAAATACGGATGTCGTGAATATCGGCATGTACATAACGAGCGCCTGCGGGGTCAGACCAACTGTTAAGGCAGCTGAAGCTTGCGCCGGCATCGCTTGAAACCCATTGCATAATTCCGCCCACATGCACCTTGTCGGCATTTACAGGATCGGCCGCTATAGCAAGGTCGTAGTAGTATTGACCTCCATCGTCTGTTCCGTCGGTGGCATAACCCATTACATTGGTATTGGTTGCACTGGCTAATCCTCCAGGGCCATCACCGCAACAATAGTGCGTCCAGGTAACTCCGGCATCATCGCTGCGGTAAAAACCATAAAGGCCTTCGCCTCCGTTGACAGAGCCTGTAAGTATAGCATAAATGCGATTGGGGGCAGCCGGTGTAACGGCAATTTCAGCCCTGCGCTGGTGGCTGCTTCCGTTAATGGCTGTTGATGTGCTTGGCCAACCTGGTTCGGCGGTAAAGCTTAATCCGGCATTGGTGGAGCGGTAAAAGCGGGTAAGTTGATTGGCTCCTGCTACCAAAACAGCATTATAAATGGCGTAAACAATAGATGTATCGGTAGGGTGTATTTCGATATCACCGATATACTCGCCCGATCCGGGAGCATTTATCACCTGATTCCAATTATTACCGCCATCGGTGCTTACATAAAGTCCATAATTGGTGGACGCGAAAAGTTTTTGACCATTACCCGGCATCATTACAATGGAAAAAACCGTGTGATTTACCGTGTTAAAGGAAGCCTGACCGGTTTGATTCCAGGTTTGGCCCCCGTCGGTAGATTTATAGATACGCCCGTTGCCTCCAAAATAAACAATATCGGGGTTGCTGTGATGAATTTCGATGGCCCGGCAGCTGTTCACTGGTAGATTGGGCGTTACTAAATTCCAGCTTGCTCCGTTGTTTACAGACTTAAATACACCTGCCGTTGCGGTTCCGGCATACAGTATTTGCGGATTAGCGCTCGATTTTTCTATCGTGTACACGTGTGCCGAACCGGGCGCATGGCTGCGACCAGCGGCATCTTTATCAAAATCAAACGGACCAATACACGACCATATCGAGCCAGGGCCAAACGAACGAATGCCACTATTTTGTTGGTTGAGGTAAAAGTTTTGCGCGGCATCGGTTTCTGTTCTGGTTTTGGGCACAATAGTGCCCGAATCGTTGGTGCTGTAGCGGCTGGCTCTTAACCACCGCTTGTAATACTGCGTATGTTCATTTTTTTGAAAGGGATGAGTGCGGTAATACGCCTTAAATAGGCTGCGCACCTTTTCGGGATTGGGCTTTGCACCATACATTTCGCGAACCCAAAGCGGCAAATCGGTGTCGGTTGTATAGCCATAGGGCGATTCAACATACTCGGTTTTTTCGAGGGTTTGAGCATTTAGATTTAAAGCAAGAACAATAAAAATTGAAAATATTAAAATTCGCACGGTGCATGATTTGATTTTCAAATTTAATCAACTTTAGATTGTTACAGCAAAGCATTAATTCAGGTTCCTCTTTACCGTTTCACCACCTTCTCCTTCAAAAGTTCCTTATCGTTGGCGATAATCTTTACCAAATAAATTCCCTGCGCAAGCGGTGCCAGCGAGAAGTTGAGCTCATTTAGTCCTTTTTTGCCTTGGGTTTGCAGCAGCGATGCTACTTTACGGCCGCCGATGTCGTAAAGCGATGCTTCTATTTTACCATCATCATCGAGGTTGAAGCGCACACTAAAAAAATCGTTGGTTGGGTTAGGGAATAAGCCTTCGGCAGTATTGGGTGCCGAGTAGGTATAGCTCCGTATTTCTGAACAGCCCCGGGCGTCCTGCACTTCGAGTTCAATCTGTTGATCAGGACATAGGCCTGAAATGCTTGTGCCGCCCTCACTTCCGTTCCAGAAAATGGTGTACGGTGCCACGCCTCCCGAAATGATAGCCTGCAAGGCGCCACCACAAGGCTCGCTACCGGCTTCAGAAGGAGAAATGCTCACGTTAAGTTTGCTGCTATCCGGACTCTGTAGCAAGGCCAGCCAGCATCCGTTAACGCGTGTTTCGAGGCCATAAAACCCAACCAGTGCGGCCTTGTTTTTTTGATGATGCCAGCGTTGCAAGCCAAAATAATCGCCCCAGCGCTCGTATGTATCGGGCAATCGGTCCACATAATTCAAGCCCGAACGGATAATCTGTAGGTTGGAGTAGCTGCTGTCGTTACTAAAATACACCGCCGCGATGCCCGGAAAACTATCGGGAGCAGTATAATTAAACCCAATGAGAGCCTCGGGTTCGCAGCGTTCGTTGCCGCATAAGGCAATATTGGGATAGCCAAAATCGAGTGCCGCATCGTAAATGTAGCGTCCGCTGATTTCGGTATTTCCGCCCGGATTTTGCACAAATCCATGATAGATGCAGGATAAACCGGTTTCGGGATGCACGCAATTGGCTACGTATTGAATTTTTTCGTCGTAATATATTCCGGCAAGTACACGCGCATCGTTGGTTTGAAGCCCGCCAGTGGGATCGGTAGGATCGGTATCGGCCTGTCTGCCATTGGGCGGCATGCCGTAGGGCAGGTTGGTGCGCAATGCTTTAATGTCTAATGCGGGTTCTTGCGTTAACAATGAATTCATCTTTAGAACAAACACGGTATCGTTCTGTATGTCGAAATTACGGTTCGAAAGGAAATACTGATTGTCCACGCTACCAAAGGCGCCTGGTACCG
>JBILCR010000169.1:0-5152 GCA_044353055.1 Flavobacteriales bacterium | reverse complement strand
TCACCCCCATCAGGTATGGCAGCGAGCGAATAGTCAACATTCATATTTGAGTATGAAACACTATCGATAAGCGAATAAAAGATACCGTTTGATGAAGCGTTTTGTGCGTAAATGCCTATAAAACCTCCACTATCGTTCAATTTAAAGTTGGTATGGAGCACGCTTTGTTCGGTACTGTCGTCGGCCCAAATTAATTTGTACGATCCCGCTGGCAAAACAGTTAACGATGAGCCTGATGTAAACTGAAATTTATTGGGTTGTGCAGCATCATTAGAAATATAAAGTCCCGATAGGTTAATGTCTGTACTTCCGGCATTATAGAGTTCTATCCAGTCGTCGTATTCGCCGGCTTCATCGGTAAATGTGTTGTGCGGTTTGGCAATAAGTTCGTTAATATGAAGCGAGGCATATCCAGGGGCTATATCATTATCGGCAATATGGATTAAAATAGAGGTTAATTCACCTGCACTAAAATTGCCCGAATAATTGGTGATGTTTAAGTAGAAACGTTCGGTTGGTTCGATGAATAAATCGTCGGTAATGTTTATCTGAACGGCAAGACCTAATGCTCCTACTTGCGCCGAGTAATTTATTAATCCTCCCAAATCAATAGGTTCGGTGGTAACATCATCCAAGGTAAATCCCGATTCAGAAACGAGTTCTACGGAAATACTCGATGCTTGGGCCAACACCGGGGCAATGCTTAAATTGATGAACACGCTTTGGCCTTCTGAGGTGAAAATTTCGGAGCTAACATCCTCAAACGATATAAAGCTTATGTTGGTATCTTCAATAATTTCAATGTCGACAATAGATGGCGAACCGATAATTAATCCGGCATCTGCCGAAACAATCGTAAGGTTGGTTAATTCATTTCCTTCGATTCCATCGTTGGCCAATGCGCTAATTTCAAATGCAATGCTCGTGGTATTTGCGGGAACCGTAAGCGTAAATATGCCGCTGTTGTGTTGCGGGTTAGTGCTCAAATCCGATGCGGTAACAGCCGCTGTAAGTGCATATTGCAGCGTAATTTGTTTAGGTAGATTTACCGGAGGCGTTATATTAAGGGTTACAATCTGTGAAGGGGCGCCCTCTGTTAGACTGATGGCACTATTTTCAAAAGATATTACACCTGGTGCCGATGTTTCGAAGGTAAACGAATAATCGGACCATACCGGAAAGCCTGCTACAGCGGGATCGTCGTTCTCCAGCCAGTTAAGAGGATTATTTATAATCTGGAGTATTTCTTCCGCACTTCCACTCACTGTAAGTTGATTAAAATAGGCATTATCTGGATTTGAGGTTCCTGGCGCATCAGCATTAAGCTGTAGGGCATGAATACCGAGCGTTAAATTAGAAGGCAAACAGCTGCGAGGCGTATTTCCTACACCGCTGGCATCGCAAACCTCAATAAAGGCATTTGTCGAAAATGCAGCAATCGGAATTTGGTTGCCGATAGGGTCGAGTACGTATGCAAATAATTGATCGCCAGATATACCCAAAGTGGTAAGTTTTCCAAAAGAAAATCCTCCCCCAAATACCAATGCATTAGAAATTCCAGCATCGGCAGGATCCTGTAACTTAATAACGGTACCTGCAGGCACGTTCATTGAAGCTTTCCAATACATAGTGCCTTCATTTTGAAAAAACGTACTTCCGTTCCATCCGCCATCAGTGAAAAATATGGAATCGCCCATCGAAAACTCTTGCAAGGTTACAAATTGAAATGCATCCGGACCATCGCCCTGAAAGCCTAGAAATGCAATGGCTCCGGGACCAATCTGAGCCCAAGAGCATAAGTGTATTAAAATCGCACAGGAAAGGGCAAGTAATTTCTTCATAGAACGTAATTTTTAATCAAATATACAATTAAGCCTCAAGCCAAAGCCTACCAAGAAATTAATCAAAGAAGGTCCAAGCGATTCCTACTTTAAAACTGCGGCCCGGCAACGGATGATAAGGAATGAGAATAAGTGTTCCGTCGGGTCTTAAATTATTGAGATGTTCGGCTTTTCCAAAAAATCGTGCTCGTTTAACTTGAACGCTCACATATACATCTGCCTGAATAAAAGGATTGGCCTGATTACTAATTCCGTTATAAAAAACTCCGGCAAAAGCAGCATAGCTTCTCGAATTAAATGCCGTTGCCCCAGTTACATCTACACCTATACGATAAATGGTTCCGGCATTGGGTGCTTTATGTTCAAAGAAAAAATTTTCATTGAATTGAAGCATTGGAATACGCAGTATGTCTTTATCAGCACTGTATTGGGCTAAAATAGAACTCTGCATATTGAATTTATGCCATTTAATTTGGTTTTCGACTGCCAGCGATAAAACCTGAATGTCCCGATTAATTTGGATGGGATTAATGGTTTCGTTGAAATAAACGTAATTAGACACATTCTGAAACGAAGCAAAAATGGAAGTAGCTGCAGGTAAACCGGCAATTCCCAAGCGCAGGCGACTGTGCGTTATGGGTTGAAAATTATTTTTCCAGCTTCCGTAATTTGAAACGAACTGCATCTCCTGTACATCAGGATTTTGTTTAAAATGTGTGGCATCACCTGTAATAACACGGTTCTTGCCCCATTTTTTCAAAACATGTAATGTTGCCGAATAATTTCCGGAGCTGAATCCGCTGAAAAAATATTCAGCCTCCGTTTTAATGTTTACGTTTCGCTGATTCCACGAAATGAAACCACCAGCACTTTGATTCAATACATCCCACAATACCGGCATGGCATTAATGGTTTGAATAGAATTAACCACAATCCACTGCTGGCGTACAAAAACTTTTGCGTCTAAATGCTTAAAGGATCCCGTATCAGCGTCTGCGCTCAAGCGGAGCAGTGCAGTTTCTGAAACAAATCGTTGCACAGTATATGCCGTTTGTTTACGAAGAGGTTCATATATCGTGGTGTAATTGGCACTGTCGGGCTGGGCATCCTCGTAGGTATGCCGTTGAAATCCGTGCAGAAAGGTATGTTGCAGCCTTAAAAACGATCCTTTTTTGCTGCTGCTGTCGGGTTTTGTTCGGGCAAAATCGAACGTTTGGCGAATCAAACCTCCGTTCTGAAACACTCTGTTTCGAGCAAATAGAGTATTGATAGGTAATAATTTACCATTGCTTTCTGAGCCCGAACGCAATAAGCTATCGCCTAAAAAATTGAGGCCGCCATTTTCCTGAGTTAAGCCTTTGTGATAAACACCCGCAGCCATTGCCTGGTATCGCTTGCTTTTTGAACGATACCAAACATGCCCTCTCAAGGCCGAATGGGCGCTTAATTGTCGGGTGTAAAATCCTTCGGAATTCACCCGCTTATATTCAAAACCTAAATTCAGTGTTTTACCAATATTTTGAGTATGAAGCAGGTTTAATACGCTTTCTTTTTGACTGCCTTGAACGTAAAAAATATGGGTCAGCGGCGCTTTAACATCGTACAATACGGCATCCTCAAGTTTAAAAGAATACGGCAAAAAGGCTCTGAAGCCCGCATTAAGCCCGCGTTCAAACACAGGTGCGAAAACTAAATTTTGAAATGCAGCGCCAATGTTGCCCGTACTCGTATTAAAATACTGTTGGGAATACCATGGCGCATACTGCTGCATACGATTCAATGAGAATTGCCAAGCTTGCATCTGAGGGCTGCCGCTTTCAGTGATGCCCAAGGTGCACAATTCGCTTTGGGCCGAATCGCGAGAAGGGGTAGAAGGCTTTTGACTCCACAAAGAGCTGCAGCACAGCAAGGCTAAGCTTAATAGTGCAACGCTACATGTATTCATCCATCTTGGCAACATGGGGCAAAAATAGGTATTTAACGCGTAAAGGCGCTTAATGTAAAAATCCATAACCGACTCAGGAAATACGTAACGCACATTTATTATGTCAGTGATGTGTTCGTAGGGTTTTCATTTGTATGATGTCCACAATAAAAGCAAAAGCCATGGAGAAATAAATATAGCCTTTAGGGATTTCAAAATGCAGTCCTTCGGCAATCAATGAAACGCCAATCATCATTAAAAAACAAAGCGCCAGTATTTTGAATGAGGGATGTTTTTTAATAAAATGGCTGATAGGCTTTGAAGCAATCAACATTATGGTAACGGTTACAATTACAGCGGTGTACATTATCCATAGTTCTTGAACCATTCCTACAGCCGTTATAATGGAGTCTACAGAAAATACCAAATCGAGCATCATTATCTCAAAAAGCAATTGTTTAAATCCTGAATTTTTAGGAACATCCAGTTCGCTTGCATTGGCTTGTTCTGTACGATGGTAAATTTCTTTAGTGCTTTTGTAAATTAGAAAAACACCGCCTCCAATCAATATTAGTCCTTTACCTGAAAAATCAATTTCCATAAAGCGAAACAGCGTTTGGTCTAATTTTAAAATCCACGAAATGGCTGCCAATAAAATAAGGCGCAGCACCATGGCCAATGCAATGCCCCAAAATCTAAGTTTAGCCCTTTGTTGTTCGGGTAATTTGTCGGCCAAAATGGAGATGAAAATAATATTGTCAATACCGAGAATAACCTCGAGCAAAATGAGCGATAATAAGGGAATAAGAGCTTCGGTCATGTAAATAGGGTGTCAATCAATGGTTCAAAAATAAGGGTGCTTGTGATGGTATTATAGCGTTTAAGGCAAATTAATTTATACAGTGTTGGAATTGGTATTCGAACATCTCCTATAATTTAATTTGGATGGTCACCATCCGAAGAAACGCTCGTTAAAATTAACCAGATACACTTTTTCGCTTGCCCTCGTTAGTGCAGTATAAAGCCAGCGCAAGTAATTACGATCCATCATTTCTTCGGTAATGAATCCCTGATCTATAAAAACACATTTCCATTGGCCGCCTTGTGCTTTATGGCATGTAACAGCATACGCGTATTTTACATGCAAGGCATTAAGTCGTGCATCTTTTTTTACGCTGCGTATCCGTTCCGATTTAAGTGGTAAATGTTCATATTCTGCTTCAATTAAGCGCGACAGTTCTTTATAATTATCATAGCTAAATCCCGCTTGTTCAGAATTGAGCGTGTTTAATAGCAGCAGCACCTCAAGTTCAGGCGCATCGGGATATTCGCAAAATCCAACTTGAGCCTTTCTAAAGCGGTATTCGCCCAGATGCTCCGTTTTACC
>JBILCR010000168.1:0-5191 GCA_044353055.1 Flavobacteriales bacterium | reverse complement strand
CATATCGATCATTCAGGCTTAATCCCTTTATTGGTACAACAAGGTTTTAAAGGAAAAATATTCTGCACCCCTGCAACATTCGATCTTTGCCGCATCATGTTGTCTGATTCGGCACATATCCAAGAAAGCGATGCACGGTTTATCAACGAACGCCGCAAAAGGCAGGGTAAACCACCGCTAAAACCTTTGTACACTTTGCCCGATGTATTAATTGCGTTGCGGCAGTTTGAGCCCATCCCGTATCGTGAGTGGTACAAAATACAGGAGGGCATAGAACTCATGTTTACCGATGCCGGACATATTTTGGGTTCGGCAGTAGTGAATCTTAAGATTTTTGAAGATTATCATACCAAAACACTTTGCTATACGGGCGATTTGGGGCGTTTGAATCCTCAAATTATAAGTCCGCCCGAAGCATTTCCGCAGTGCGAATATTTAATTGCGGAATCAACCTATGGCGACAGATTGCATGAGGAACAAAACGAATCGCTCGATCAGCTTTTACGAATTGTTATTGAAACCTGTGTGTTAAAAAAAGGGAAGTTGATTATTCCGGCTTTTAGTGTGGGACGTACTCAAGAAATTGTATACGCGCTCGACCGTCTCGAGAACGAAGGCCGATTGCCCCGAATTTCGGTATTTGTTGATAGTCCGCTTTCTACCAACGCCACCGAAATTATGCGCGAAAATGCAGATTGCTTCAATGCCGATATTCGCAAATACATGGAAACCGATCCAGATCCGTTTGGTTTCAATAAACTTACCTATATCAGAGAGGCCGAAGAAAGTAAACAGCTTAATCGGTTAAAGGAACCTTGCATTATAATTTCAGCTTCGGGTATGGCCGAGGCGGGACGTATAAAGCATCACCTGGCAAATAATATCGACAATCCCGATAATACCGTGCTTATTGTTGGCTATTGCGAATCGGGATCATTAGGTGCTAAGCTGGCAACCGGCGAAAAGCAAGTTCGTATTTTTGGCGAAACACATACCGTTCGTGCCGGTGTGGAGGTATTGGGCTCGTTTTCGGCCCATGGCGATGTAGATGAAATGGTGCAGGTATTGAGCTGTTTAAACGCATCAAAAGTGAAGAAAGTATTTTTGGTGCACGGCGATTATGAAGCGCAATTGCGGTATATGATTCGGCTTCAAAAAGCAGGGTTTAAGCATATTGAAATACCCGAAAAAGGAAGTAGTTTTGAGCTGTGAACAAGCGCTTTATTTTAGAATTTAAACACCTACTGCTGCGCGATATTGCATTGGAATTTAAACAGCGCTATGCATTAAACTCGGTGTTGCTTTATGTAATTTCGACCGTATTTGTATGCTATTTGTCTTTTAAAAATTTAACTGATGTTCCCACATGGAACGCGCTTTTTTGGATCATACTTTTATTTACATCAGTAAATGCAGCCGGTAAAATCTTCGGTACCGAAAGCCGTGGCCGCCTGTTATATTACTATACGATTTCTTCTGCTCACGCCCTCATTGCCGCAAAACTGGTGTACAGCACCTTATTAATTCTACTGTTATCGGTGATGGGAGCGGTTATTTATTTTACTCTAATTGGCAATCCGGTGCAGGATATGAGCTTTTTCATGCTTGCATTGTTGTTGGGCAGCTCCGGTTTTTCGGGCATTTTAACTTTGGTTTCGGCAATTGCAGCCAAAACAAGGCAAAATACCACACTTATGGCCATTTTGAGCTTCCCGGTGCTTTTGCCTATGTTGCTAGTAGTAATACGTTTTTCCAAAAATGCGGTGGATGGGCTCGATCATTCTGTGCAATATCCTTATTTATGGGCACTCCTGTCTATGAATGTTATTGTTGTAGCATTATCGTGGATTTTGTTCCCCTTTCTCTGGAGGGACTAAGGGAGGTACTGAAATATGACATCCTTGAATCGGAAATTAGAAATAGCTGAGGTGGCAGCGCGCCTCTTTCGTAATAAAGGCTACTCCGCAGTAAGCATGCGCGATTTAGCCGCAGCCATGGATATCAAAGCGGCCAGTTTGTACAACCACATCGCATCGAAAAAGGATGTTCTGGCACTGGTTATTATGGAGCTTGCCGCCGCTTTTACCCGAGGAATGGAGGCCATAACTGACGATGATGCTTCTGTTTCGCATAAACTTAGCGGTATCATTGCCTTACACATCGATCTTACTATTCAGCATCCCGATGCCATGGCCAGCCTAAACAACGACTGGATACATCTCGCGCCCGAAAACCTTAAAACTTTTATTGAGCAACGTGATTATTACGAAGAATCGCTGCGCCGCATTATCCGAAAGGGCATAAGCGAAAATACAGTGCATGCAGTAAATGAAGATGTAGTGGTGTTTTCTCTGCTGTCTACCTTGCGGACCTTGTATTTATGGTACGGCAAACGCAGCCGGTTGAGCCCCGAAGAACTTAAAAACGATCTCATCCAAGCGCTACTTCTGGGTCTTGTTAAGCGGGAATAATTTTGCCAGGCCGAACCTTTTTCATTAGAAATTGTTTATTTTTGAATGCTTAACTAACGATTGTTAGTCTATATGAAACACTTTCATTCCATTCGGATAGCTCAGGTATTCAAAGAAACGGTTGACTGTGCCGTTTTATCCTTTGATGTACCCGATGAACTTAAGTCAGCATTTGCTTATCGTGCGGGCCAATATTTAACCCTACGCGCCCAAATCGGTAATCAGGATGTGCGTCGTTCGTATTCGCTGTGCAGCTCTCCGCTCGACAACGAATGGAAGGTGGCTGTGAAGAAAATAGATGGTGGACTTTTTTCGACCTATGCAAATGAGCAGCTTAAGGCAGGCGATATACTCGAAGTGATGCCGCCCGAAGGCTCGTTTACTGCTGAACTCAATCCCAACATTAAACGGAACTATGTTTTTTTTGCCGCGGGTAGCGGAATTACCCCCATACTTTCGCTTATCAAAACCATTCTTGCACAGGAGCCCCTAAGCACATGTAAAGTGTTTTACCTTAACAGAAATGTAAAGTCGATTATCTTTAAAGACGAAATAGAGAATTTAAAAAACAGCTATTTCCAGCGTCTTGAAACGTATTATTTCCTCACTAAGGAATTTCGCGATGTGCCATTATTTAACGGCCGCTTTACGGACGAAAAACTCGATACGCTTTGCACCAAAATATTTAATCCTTCTGAAACGGATGCTGCGTTTATCTGCGGGCCCGAATCCATGATTTTTCTGATTCGCGATGCCTTACAAAAACACGGTATGGATGCTGCAAAGATTCATTTTGAATTGTTTGGAACGGCTCCCAATGCTGAAGATGCTGCACGTATTGAAGCCGCCAAAAGCAAATTGGTAGAAGGTACTGAAGTAACGATTATTGATGGCGGAAAAGAATTCCACTTTATCATGCCGCACGACATCGACAACGTGCTCGATGGTGCGCTGGCAGCTGGCGCCGATTTGCCTTTTGCCTGCAAAGGGGGCGTATGCTCTACCTGCCGCTGCAAAGTGGTTGAAGGTTCGGTTGAGATGAAACTGAATTATTCCATCGAAGAGGCCGATTTGGCCCGAAACTATGTGTTGAGCTGTCAGGCAGTCCCTACCTCTAAGAAACTAATTGTTGATTTTGATATTTAATTTGTTCACGAAATAAACTGTTTAGCCATGTCAGAACTTGAAATTAAATCGCTCGAAGACCGCTTCAACGAACGCATTGCACGCGACGAAAAGATTGAGGCAAAAGACTGGATGCCCGAAAAGTATCGTAAGACGCATATCCGTCAAATGTCGCAGCACGCACATTCCGAAATTGTAGGCATGTTGCCCGAAGGGAATTGGATTACGCGCTGTCCGACCTTGCGCCGGAAAGTAGGTTTATTAGCCAAAGTGCAGGACGAAGGGGGGCATGGATTGTATCTCTATAGTGCTTGCGAAACATTGGGTATTTCACGCGAGGAATTGTTCGAACAATTGCATTCAGGAGAAGCCAAATATTCGAGCATTTTCAATTATCCTACACTCACTTGGGCAGACATTGGAGCCATTGGTTGGCTGGTGGATGGTGCAGCGATAATGAATCAGGTAGCGCTCATCAATACTTCGTATGGTCCGTATTCGCGTGCCATGATTCGCATTTGCAAGGAGGAGAGTTTTCACCAGCGTCAGGGTTATGAAATAATGCTTACACTGATGAACGGAACACAGGCGCAGAAAGACATGGCTCAAGATGCGCTCAACCGCTGGTGGTGGCCCTCGTTGATGATGTTTGGTCCGCGCGATGCCGAATCGCCCAACTCCGAACAGTCTATGCGCTGGAAACTAAAGCGTAAAACCAACGACGAACTGCGTCAGGCCTTCGTAGACCAAACCGTTCCGCAGGCCGAACTTATCGGATTAACTATCCCTGATAAAGACTTAAAATGGAACGAATCTCATGGTCGTTACGATTTTGGCGATATCAACTGGGACGAATTTTGGCAGGTTGTTAACGGTCATGGGCCATGCAACAAGCAACGCATCGAGGCGCGAAAAAAGGCTTATGATGAAGGCGCATGGGTTAGAGATGCCGCAATGGCTTATGCAAAAAAGCAATCTGTTAAGTTATTAAAACAAGCCGTATAGAAATTATGAACGACTGGCCACTTTGGGAAGTATTTATCCGCAGCAAAAACGGTTTGGAACACCGTCATTGCGGAAGTTTGCATGCAGCCGATGCTGCTATGGCAATTGAAAATGCACGCGACGTATATACGCGTCGCAGTGAAGGCGTTAGTATTTGGGTGGTGCCTTCAGCTGCAATTACGGCATCTAATCCAGAAGAAAATGGCGAATTGTTTGAACCTGCGGCCGATAAAGTATATAGGCATCCCACGTTTTACGATTTGCCCGACGAAATCAAACACATGTAGTTCGTTATGAAAACGAAAATTATAGGGTTTGTTTCTATGCTCTGTTTGTCAGGGGCTGTCAGTGCACAGAAAGAACCCAAAATTGAAAAAAAGGCAGATGGTTACATCGAACCTACATCGTATCTTTTGCTTGGTTCAGGCGGTGGACTTTATCAATTCCGTGATTTAGCCACTTCACCGCTTTTTTACAGCGGTCCGGGAATGGATATTAGCCTTGCCTGGCATCGCGAAACATCTCGAGCCGAACGAACGTTTCTTATGGCAAGCTGTTTTTCAGCTCCAAACGCTCAAATGGCCAACAAT